>NZ_JBHINE010000001.1:0-235254 GCF_042194715.1 Bartonella sp. CM120XJJH
GGCAAAGGTTTTTTAGTGAACTGGGGACTGACCTTTGCTTGATAGCCATGGCGTTTGGCGAGTGTCTCAACAATCTCCCCAACAGTTTTGTGATCAAAATGTTCACTCATCTGTTCTTTGAGCTCTTTACGCATCGAGGCGCTTTTACCACAAAGGCGCAAAATCTCTCCATCACTGCCCCCACAATTTACAACCGATTCGACAACAAAACACCCCATAAAAGCACTGATGCTGTTCTCATAGCCAAAGATCACCTGGAGCGCACTGTTGCTCTGTGGAACCTCTAAATCATTGCCGTTATCATCAAATTCTGCTTCAAATGTATCGGCTTCATTACCGGCATGGTCCGTAATGGTTGCGGTTAAAAGACGTTGGTAAAAAACCGCGTGAACAGGTTTGTCTCCCACCTTGACCACAATAAAGGGGTGTGTACGCATTAATCCCATAGCCGCTTCACCGTGCTTTGGGGATTAGACAACACAAATTCAGGCAGAATGACCTTCAAGCCCCGCGGTAAAAGCACACCATATTGGGCAATCTCTGGATTGGCTTCCAATGTAGCTTCTAAAAAGAGGTATTGGAATAGTAATGACAAAAATTGCTATTGAGCATTTAAAAAGAAAGAAATATCATGTTATTGGTATGCAAGCCTCTCACGAGGGAATTGGCATTTATAAAAAATTGGGTTTTATAAAATTTGGTGAATTCAAAGTTTGTTCCAATAAACACATAGCGGTTTAGCTATGAACTCTTTTTTTGCTAATCTACAAGAGAATTTATTATTTTCAGCAAAACTCAAATATAGAAAACAAATCTATACAACCAAGAAAGTTTAGCCAATCTCCTTTAATACTGATAGTGAAAAGCTAACAGCAGTTATTACAAATATAATTATTTCAAATGACTCACTCAAATTTTCTTACTTTCATGATTTTCAGGGTCATTGTCTTAAAAAAGATATCTATCACAGATCTAAGCTTAACAAGTGAATTTTTTTATTTGATATGATCGATAATTTACTGTTTGTTACTCATATTTATGAAGAACTCGAAAGCAAATATTTAAAAATACAGTTGCATCATATTTTTTAGATAGTTACTCTGTTAGTCAATTAATAGAAAAAATCAATGTTAGATATATTCAATAATTTTGATACCGATTTTGGCTCATCCTGTTTTGCCACCAATATAAGAAACAGCAAATATAGTGGGATCAGCCAGCTTTAATATCGCCTTGTAAAAAGTCTTTCCTTCTATCCTTTTTGCTATCAAATTCTGATTTTACAATTCCTAGCTCTCTTTTTTATACTCAAAATTGCCTCTGAAACAGGGTACATTAATCTTAAAAAATATATAAAAGAAGCAAATTATAACATTTTTCTCATCCTTCTTAATACAAAATAACTGTTAAACTACAATGCGCTAATACTTAACAGTCATACCTCCAAAACAGCATATAATGACAAAACAAATTCATAAAGTGAAGATTTTTCACAATCAATTGTTGTATTAATCTTTCCATAATGCATAAAAATGATGAAGCGGCCCTCGCCCTTTACCTACTTTTAAAGCATTTGAGGCAGTTAAAGCGCCATGCAAATAATCTTTTGCTTGTTTAACAGCGCAATCCAAAGGTTGGGTAGGTAACAGAGCTGCAATAGCGGCAGAAATGGTACACCCTGTCCCGTGATCATGAGTGGTTGAAAGACGAGAAGCTTCAAGCATAACAAGGTTTTCACAATCACAATAAAGATCTGGACTAGAACAATCGTAATTTTCTGTACTATTTCTGCTAAGCGTATTCAAATGCCCCCCTTTTAACAAAACTGCATGACACCCTAGCGCCAAAAGTCGTGGAGCATATTGATACATACTCTCTAAAGACCATTGCACTTCACCTCCCAATAACAGTGCAGCTTCAGGCAAATTTGGCGTGATCAAAGTTGACATCGGCACAAGAACGTCACGCATAATTTCAATTGCATCAAACTTTAAAAGAACATCACCACTTTTTGCAACCATAACCGGATCAAAAACAATGAAACGCGCTTTATGATAAGCAAGACGCTCTGCAATAACCTGTGCAATCTGAGCATTTGCAACCATACCAATTTTAACGGCATCAACATGGATATCCTCAAAAACAGAATCAATTTGATCTGCAACAAAAGAAGCATCTAATGCCTGAAAAGAACGCACACCCTGAGTATTTTGTGCAACAACAGCTGTAACCACACTCATACCATAAGTTTTCATAGCTGAAAAAACCTTCAAATCCGCCTGCATTCCAGCGCCACCAGAAGGATCTGTTCCCGCAATAGATAAAATCCGTGGAATAAAAAGTTTATCTTTTTGTAATTCCATCAACCTCTTTCCTTCTGTTTTTAAATATCGGAAAATAAGTTACCGAAAAAATAGATGTTTGAAAAAACATAAAGAAGATGTTTTCTCATGTGAGTTATATTATATATGAAGTCTTCTTATAGATATAAAATGGAAAATGTAGTGCTTATCCTTCGTTCTATTCTTTTTACGTTCGCTTTTTATACAACAACTCTCATACAAATGATTCTTTACGCTCCCGTTTATTTTTTAATGCCCCGCAAAAAGGCATGGATTGTCCCTAAAACATGGGCGCGCGTTACACTCTTTTTGCAAAAATACATCGCAGGCACAAGTTATGAGATTGAAGGATTAGAAAATCTTCCCAAAGGACCCTATATCATTGCTCCAAAGCATCAATCGGCTTGGGAAACTTTCAGTCTTGTTCCCTATTTTGATGACCCCACTCTCATTTTAAAACGTGAATTGATGTGGATTCCATTGTTTGGCTGGTATATGGCAAAAACACAAATTATCCCCATTAACCGCACAACGCCCATCAAAGCCTTAAAAATGGTTATACAAAAATCAAAAGAAAAAGTAAAACAAGGGCGCCAAATCTTGATTTTTCCCGAAGGAACACGCCGACAACCTGGTCAAGAACCAGATTATAAGTCAGGAATTGTCGCGCTCTATAATGAATTAGGACTTCAAGTTGTTCCTATTGCACACAATGCGGGTTTATATTGGCCACGCAATAATTTTCGCCGCTATCCCGGAACAATTCGTGTCCGTATTCTTCCCCCGATAGAAGCGGGTTTAAGCAAACGTGATTTTCTAGATCAACTTGTCCAAAAAACTGAAAAAGCGTGTGATGAACTGCTTCTCTTAGCAGCTCAAGATCCCACCCCTCCTCCTATGCCACCATACGCTGTTCAGAAACTGCAAAAACTAAATCATCATGAAACAATGCGCTGATTGATCAGAATAACGTATCACTTTGTATATTGGTATATTGAGCGAAGTATATGGAAACAAAAATATTAAGAAAAATACTTCAAACTTTCTAATTCAAAATTATAAAACACATGTACATGATAAGAAATGATCAATGTGTGATTTTTTTTGAGAAAGAGTTCTTCCTCTCTTTAAAATTGTTTAAATAACATACATCACATTGATTTACAATGATCTTTTATAGCCATTCAACTTGAATGGGAATCCTGAATACCGTAAGATTCTCTCATTTCAAATCTATTTGATGTTGAATCAATTAGAATCATTTGCTTGCACATTACAAGCGGGAATACCTCGTGTGAATAAAATGATATAAGAAAAGATTAAAATGCTTTTTACGAACCTTCTCAATCTCAAGTGCCAAGGGCTATCCTAACAGGAGGACAAGAAAAATGTATGATTATGCCGATTCGTTCCTTCCTGAGAAACATCAATCCCCCCCCCAAGAACCTGAAATCTTGTACAATCTTCATTATTTAACTTGTATAATCTTCATCATTTAAAAAGTATTTCTTGAGATACTTAAGTCATCAAACCAAATTCAAGGGGAAAATAAAAGATGAGTGTTGGTTTTTATCTCTGAGACACAACGGATACAGCAATTAACCATCTTTCCTCCCTATCCTAGACTTAAAAGCTTTGTGTGCTACATTAAAACAATTCTAAATAACGAATAAGAGGGAACTCAATTTAAATTAATGCAACGTCTCTTCTATAATTTATTTTTTTCTTTCATTTTGATTTTATCCAGCGCTGTTGCTCAAGCGCAGCCTTTTATTTCTGTTGATGTTACAACGGGGCATATCTTAAAACATAATCAAGCTTTTGAGCGTTGGTATCCTGCTTCCTTGACAAAGTTAATGACCGCTTATGTTATTTTTCGTGCCATGAGCCGAGGGGAAATTTCACCAGACAAACATATCACCATCAGCGACTACGCCGCAAAAGCTCCCTCATATCGTTCAGGCTATAAAGCTGGTTCTGTACTCACACTTGATACAGCTTTAAGTATCACCATGGTTAAATCGACCAATGATTTGGCCATTGCCATGAGTGAAGCTGTTGCAGGTTCACAGAAAGATTTTGTACGTAAAATGAATAGCGAAGCTAAACGTTTAGGCATGTTTGGCACCCATTTTGCGAACGCAAGTGGTTTACCAGACCCTCAAAACTACTCCACGGCACGCGATATTGCTCTCTTAGCTGTTCAAATACGTCGAGAATTTCCACAATATGCTCATTATTTTTCTATTCCAGCCATTGATTTTGGTAATAATCGAAAAATCCAGCATAACTCAAACAATCTCATTGGCCGTTTTTATGGAATAGACGGTATGAAAACAGGCTTTATTTGTGCCTCTGGTTTTAATCTTGTTGCCTCAGCCACCCGCAATAAACGTACAATTATTGCTGTCATTCTGGGTGCTAACAACATAAGTGAAAGAGAAGAAAAAGCTGCACAACTTCTTGAAATAGGATTTTTGCACCAAGGAAGCCCCCAATTAACACTAGCAACATTAAAACCTTATGGGAGCAACATAACACAAGCCAACAATATGAGACAACAAACATGCACACCTGAAGCCATAAAAATGCATGCAAATTCATATGATGATCAAGGAAATATTATTCTCACTTCTCCTTTTATCACTGCTCCACCTTCTTTTTCTCATCCTTTATCAGTACACCTCATTCGTACGCCACAAACACCTAAAATGACAGTAAAACCACTAAGAAAACCCTATATTCCGTATAAAAGGCACGCAAACCATTCTATAAAAAACCATAAATCATAACCTTACAATTCATTATAATACTTTGATTTATAATGATAAATTAATTATTTTGTACCTTATGTCAGCACCACAAGTATGTAAAATTCTCTCATTTCAAATCTGTATTTGTTGAATCAATAAAAACCAGTCACTTGCGCGCCACAAGGTGGATGAACATGTAGATAAAATAATAAAAACAAAGAATAAAAATTCTTCCTATAAGTCCTTTCAAGAACCAAGAATTATCATAACATTGACGCTAAAAAGTGTATGATATACCATGTGCACTTAACCTTATAAGCGTAAAGATAGTGGTACAATGGATTCATAGGAGATTGACCATTATATCCCTCGTGAATACCATTATAAATTGGTTAGACGTACTAAGATATGTTTTTTTAAACAAAACCATGATTGATGATTAACATGAAAATAAAGCGCATCCCTCTCACGCTTATTACTGGTTTTTTAGGCTCTGGCAAAACAACTTTGCTCAACCGTATGCTACAAGACCCTCTTTTAAGAGAATGTGCTATTATCATCAATGAATTCGGTGAAATCAGTATTGATCACCTTCTAGTTGAAAAAACGACAGAAGGAATTATTGAGCTTGCCAATGGTTGCTTATGCTGCAATTTACGTAGTGATCTCATCGATACATTAATTGATTTAATAAATCGCGTTCAGACAGGACAGATCAAACAACTCCATCATATTATCATTGAAACCACAGGGATGGCTGATCCCGCCCCTATTTTACAAATACTTTTAAGCCACCCGTTATTTATTCAAACATTGTCTATAAATGCTGTTCTTGCAACATTTGATACATTAAGCACACTTTCCATATGTGAGCGCTATCCTGAAATATATAAACAATTAATATTTGCTGATAAAATTATTCTCACCAAAACAGACCTTATGGTCCAACAAACACCTTCAGATACGCTCCTTAACACACTTAAAACAATAAATCCTACAGCACAAATCATTGACGCCCATTCTGAAGATTTTTGTTCAAAGCTGTTAATAAATAACACATTCTGGGATGAAAAAGTAGAAAATACAAAACTTAAACAAAATCTTATGACCACCCCACATGATCATACCCCCCATAAAACCATTCGTACCTTTTCACTAAACTGTGAAGATCCCGTTGATTACACCACAATTGAAGCTTTTTTAGATATCCTACAAGAGCGTTATGGTACAAAATTATTACGTATTAAAGCAATTATCGCATTGCGTGATGACCCTTGTCGCCCACTTGTATTACATGGCGTACAAACATTTTTTCATGCTCCCATAAGATTGCCAGCATGGCCAAAAGGAATAAAACAAACACGTTTTGTCATCATTGCCGATGGTGTTGAAAAAGAAGCAATACAAAAGCTCCTCAATGCTTTTTTTAATAAACCAGCAATAGATACTGCAGACAAAACAGCTCTCTTAGAAAATCCTCTAGTCATTCCAGGAATAAAATTTTAATTTTTTCTCCCCTTCAATGATACAACATTAAATTCATTGGCACCACCATCTTTATGCTTTTAAAGGAGTAAACCAGCACCATCACACACTTTGCTAATTGCCAATGTTGAAACAAAAAGCTCTTGGCACTTTAAATGGTTCGTAAAAAGCATATTAGTCTTTTCTTGCACCGTTTCACCCACATGGCTATCCTCGCTCGTAATGTGCAAGCAAATGGTTTTAATTAATTCAACATAGAAAAGCTTTGAAATGAGAGAATCCTACGATATTCAGAATCCTAATTTAAATCGAATAACGCTAAAATAGCATTATAAATCAATATGTTATAAATATTCTTATTCAAGTTTATTCACATAATGGAATAAAAAATAAGAAAATACATATTTTTAACAATGCTTTCCACACCATAATGCCTCCCATAAAATTATTCCTACCTTTTCACTGGACGGCAAAATTCCCATAGACTACCACAATTGAAACTTTTTAGCTTTCTTACAAAACCGCATGACGCAAAATAACCACGTAGTAAAACACTCCAGCGCTAACATATTACCTTTATTTGTAAAATAATCGCCCTAACACAAAATAGAACATCATTGTATCACGAATTCACGCATTCGTTTAAAAACACCGTCTCTCAATACGCATCATCCCTATTTCAAGACGCTACCCATAAATAATATAATACAAATTCTCCATGAAATGTATGAGCCCCATTCTTCATCTTTACTCCATAAATATGCAAGCTGGTAGCCTCATGCTCTTGCCAGTTGAAAATGCTCTAGAAAACCTTGGTATTTTAGAGTACTCATGAGAAATATCCGTACTCCTTTCTTTAAGAGTTTTGCTCACATACCAATCCAATTTTATGGCGTGCAAAAAATGGTTTTGATTAATTCATTATAAACAGATGTTAAGATAAAAGGATCTGATGATATTGAGTCCATTAACTCAAATTGCAAAATGATAAATTATTATAAATCAAATTGTTATGATGAAAAATTTAATATCCATCAATCTGTAATCAGATTGTTTTCTCTCTAAATGCGCTTCATCTGCAAACCACTTCATGTGATTCATTTCACAAACCGATTGGACAAATTCTTGGTTCTAAAATATTCTGCTCAACTCTATGATTTACTCCAGCTAATTGAAATCAAAATCCCTGTTGAGGCAAAAAACCAAAATCAGACAGAGGCAATATCGCATTTTAAAATATGTGAATGTATCTTATATAACAGCGACAAGATAATATTTTACAGCATGAAAGAATAAAACTCTTTGAAAGAAATAAAAAGAGAGGTACATTTTATGTTAACTTACTCTTCACTAAAAACGAAGATTGGCACCAGTACTGATGTGCAAACAATCCAACTTCTTTGAGAAAATTCCTCTTGGTTTCTCACTTCATCTGATTTACTTTCATAAGACTCTATGAAAAAAATCTGCACTTTAAAATATTGGCCACTCACTAAAAAAACTTATGCGTAAAGTTTTTGCATATCCTGTCGAGATCACCATTTATTAAGTGATAGTGTTTACGGTGCAGTAAGATACAATCACATTCACTGCATTCGAGAAACTGAAGTTTTATCAATATCGTGATTAAAAACGTAACGTTTTCCATAAACTTCAACAGTTGGAGGTTGACGATTTTTTTCAAAAAAATCATAACCTTTCTTAAGCATAACCCAGAATTGATAATGAGGATCATTGCTATGACGTGACATATTATCCTCGGTCATGCGGAAAGGAAAAGCCTGCAACTGAAACTCTGTTTGTCCTCCCTTAAAAGCATCCCGTGCAAACGCATAAATCTGAGCCATGTTCTTATCACTCATAGAATAACAACCTGCGGAAAAGCAAGAACCATGCACCATAAGATTGCTTCCTGTGCGACCATTTTCCTGATCATAAAGGTTAGGAAATCCTATATTAAAAGAAAGATAATATTTTGAATAAGGATTCATTTGGTTTGCGCTAATAGTATAAAAACCCTCTGGTGTCTGAAGATCCCCTTCTTTATATTTAGGTCCAAGCTTACCAGACCATTTGCAAATGCCATAGCGAGCAACCAAGATAAAAGGCCCTGAACGAGATTGCTTCCAAACTTCAGCAAGATTTTCTTCCTTGAAAAATCGCATTACAATTGGTGCATAAGGATCAATATCGTACAAAGCCATTCTATTCTGGATTTCTTGCGGCAACGGCTGCTCAACCTTAGCACGAATAGATGCTGGTAATCTTCCTTCACATGCCGTCAATATTCCCATTACAATCAACACACACACAGCGAGGAATCTGCTAAATGTCATCGAATAAAACTCCAATCAACACCTCTCACAAAAATAATCTATGTTAGAGATCGACCAATTTGAAGGTATTTTTCCCTTCGCTCTTGTTTAAGAGCTTCACCATCTTTTCCAGCCATAGCTTTTAAAGCCTCTGAAATAACATCACCCGTTGCATCAATGACAATCTCTTTGCCACGATGCGCTCCCCCTAAAGGTTCCGAAATAATGCCATCAATAATCTTTAAGCGATACAAATCTTGAGCGGTAATACGCATATTCATTGCAGCATCTTTTGCACGAGCTGGATCACGCCATAAGATAGAAGCTGCTCCTTCTGGTGAAATAACAGAATAAATTGCGTGCTCCAACATATAAACTTTGTTGGCAGCCGCGATTGCTATCGCCCCTCCAGAACCGCCTTCTCCAATAACAACGGAAACCACAGGAACTTTTAGGCGCAAAGTTGCAGCTGTTGATTGAGCAATTGCTTCCGCTTGCCCACGTTCTTCAGCGCTTACCCCAGGATAAGCACCTGCTGTATCAATAAAAGTGAGGAGAGGCAAACCAAAGCGGTCAGCCATTTCCATAATACGTACAGCTTTACGATAGCCTTCTGGACGTGCAGAACCAAAATTATAACGCAAACGTGTTTGCGTATCGTGACCTTTCTCTTGACCGATATAAGCAACGGCCTCACCTTTAAAGCGTGCAAACCCCGCTTGAATAGCCTCATCTTCAGCAAACTTGCGATCTCCGGCCAAAGGCGTAACATCACTCAATAGGCGTTTAGAATAGTCCATAAAATGGGGACGATCAGGATGACGAGCGACTTGTGTTTTTTGCCACGGCGATAATTTTTTATAAATATCGCGCAACGCTGTTTGAGATCGCGCTTCAAGACGAGCAATCTCATCGCTCATATCAAGACTGCCTTTTTCCTGAGAAATTTTTTTTAATTCAAGAATTTTCCCATCAAGATCAGCAACGGGTTTTTCAAAATCAAGATAATTATACATTTGTACCAACTCATTCAGTGTCACTTATACACTTATAATTTGCTTTATAAAGTCTTTTTCAAAAACATCACCTTTTCTTTAACGAGCCTTTTGCTCATCGGCAAGTGGATGATGCTCATTGACTAAACGATAAAGTCCCTCTTCCAACACGTGGGTATAAATCTGAGTAGTAGAAATATCAGAATGACCTAACAAATGTTGAACTGCACGCAAATCAGCACCATTTTGCAAAAGATGGCTAGCAAAAGCATGGCGCAACACATGGGGAGAAAAGCTATCACTTTCTACCCCTGCTCTTCTAGCGAGATTTTTCAACTCCCGCGCAACGACTTGACGAGCAATATATCCTGTCTCGGAATGCGCAGGAAAAAGATAAGGACTTGCGGCATCCTTCCCATGATCACGCAAATCCAACCACTGTAAAAGCACTTGGCATGCTTTTTTTGATAACAGCACCATTCGTTCTTTTTTGCCCTTACCACGAACCAAAACGCTGTACTCCTTCCTTCGAACAGACTGAACCGGCAAACTCACCAATTCACTGATGCGCAAACCCGTTGCATACAGCATTTCAATCAATAGCTGAAGACGCAGTGAACGGAAATACTCTTTGGACCCATAATCTGCTTGATTAACCTCCAACTGTGCCAAATCAAGCAATTTTATCACTGCATCTTCACTCATGATTTTGGGCAAAGGACGCCCCTGACGAGGTGCATCAATATCATGAGAGGGATCATCTGCTCTCAACCCTTCAGCATAAAGAAATTGATAAAACTGACGCAAAGTCGATAAACGTCGCGCTTGCGAAGATGCCGCAAAACCAAAAGTATGCATAAGCGACAAAAGGGTAATTAAATCTTCTTTTTGTGCTGAAAAAAGCGAAACAGAATGTGAAGACAATTCGTCTTGTGCCCACTGCAAATCATGCTGATAAGCCGCAAGCGTATGAGGTGAAGCCCCTCTCTCCGCGCTCATCATCTCAAGAAAATGATCTATCACAGCACCACTTTTCATTTCATTGATTCGCTTCTGTAGAAAGATTCCATGAATCCAAGGGAACATCAATGTACATATCCACACTTACTGGTTCAACCCAAACCACAAGAGCACCCATTATAACGAAAAGAACAGAAAGCAAAATGAAAAGAATCATCAAAAATCTGGTCAATGTTGGCATAAGACAATAACCTACCCAAAAATATTCTATCTTGTATTATGCCTCACAAAGATTAACAGGAATTGACTTTAAGATGGATAAATGCCGAAATAAAGTTATGAAAAGCAATCAACCAAAACGCGTTCCCATAACACAGATAAAGAATCAGCTCTTATCGTCCCTTGATAAAAGAGCACTTGTCCTTGTTGGTCTTATGGGGGCAGGCAAATCAGTGATCGGAAAACGCGTTGCCACCATGCTTCGTTTACCCTTTTATGATTCTGACCAAGAAATTGAAAAAGCTGCACAAATGACAATCACTGAACTCTTTGAAATTTATGGTGAATCCGAATTTCGTGCTCTTGAACAGCGTGTTATTCTAAACCTCATGAAAAAAAGTCCCCTTGTTTTAGCAACAGGTGGTGGTGCCTACATAAATGAAAATATCCGAAAAGCCATTCACAAAAATGGTATATCCATATGGCTAAAAGTCGATCTTGATATCCTCATGCAACGTGTCTCAAAGCACCCAACACGCCCCCTGCTTCAAACAGCCAATCCTAAAGAAACCATGCAAAAACTCATGGAACAGCGTTATCCTATCTATGAAAAGGCAAATTTAACAATTAACAGCCATAAAGAAAGCCGTCATACCGTAGCACAAAATGTTATACGATCTGTACAGCACTACCTATACACAGAAATTAAAAATAGGGATAACCAGCATGCAAACTAAAACAGTCACCGTTAAACTGGACAAACGCTGTTACGATATCATCATTGGTCCGGGTCTAATTGCACAAGCTGCTTCACAGATTAAAAATGCTCTTAACAAAAAAGATCCTCATCCAACGCGCTTGGCACTTGTTACAGATACAAATGTCGCGTCCCTTCATTTGGAGATACTACAAGCAGAGTTAACAAAAAATAACATTCATACTATCCCTATTATTGTAGAAGCGGGAGAACAATCAAAATCATTTTCAACCCTGCAAGTTGTCATCGATCAAATTCTTGCCGCGCGTTTAGAAAGAGGCGACTGTGTTATTGCTTTTGGCGGTGGTGTCATTGGCGATTTAGCAGGATTTGCTGCAAGTATAATCCGCCGTGGTATGAACTTCATTCAAATGCCCACAACGCTTCTTGCACAAATTGATTCCTCTGTCGGTGGAAAAACAGGCATCAACAGCCGATATGGCAAAAATCTTATTGGTACTTTTTATCAACCGCAATGCGTTATTGCTGACACCTGTGTCCTTGATACCCTATCGCTGCGCGAATTTCGTGCTGGTTACGCGGAAATGGTCAAATATGGACTCATTAACCAGCCTGATTTTTTTGAATGGCTTGAAAAAAATGGACAAGAAGTCTTTTCTAATGGCCCTATACGAACAGAGGCCATTGTCCGCTCCTGCCAATTTAAAGCTGACATTGTAGCACGTGACGAACACGAAACAGGAGAGCGCGCACTCTTAAATCTCGGCCATACATTTGGACACATGCTTGAAACAGCAACCGCTTATGACTCAAAACGTTTAATTCACGGTGAAGCTGTATCAATTGGAATGATTCTAGCGCATCAATTTTCTGCTCAACTAAATTTAATAAGCCCCGCACTTACACAACGCATTGAAGCGCACTTCAAATCTATAGGATTACCTACACAATTAAAGGATATCCCAGGGTCTCTACCAGATTCTGAAACTTTCATGACTCTCATTGCTCAAGATAAAAAAGTTTCTCAAAACAATTTGACCTTCATCTTAACACGCGGACTTGGTCAATCATTTATTGCAAAAAATGTTTCACCAGATGCAGTTTTGACTTTTCTGGAACAAAAATTAGCAGAAATCCGTTAATTCATATTGAATATAATTGATTCGTTTTTATACTTCTATTAAAGGTTAAATATGATGATGTCTGCGTAGCTCAGTAGGATAGAGCACAGGATTCCTAAAGAAATTGGGCACTTTAAGGAGAAATCCTCAAAGTGGATCTGCTCAAATTCGGGGAAAGCTTCATGGGAAACTATATGCCAATCCCGAGCCAAGTCTCTCTTAAAATGAGAGAAAGGTGTAGAGACTGAACGGGCAGCACCTAAAGAGCTAAAAGCTTCAAGGTGAAGAGACAGTCCAGACCACAAACAGTCGATAAGGCTGGCGGTGAAAATCGAAGTGGTATGAATCCTGGGGTCGCAGGTTCGAATCCTGCCGTAGACACCATCGTATCAATCAATTATTCTTTGTGCGCAATATAGGAATATAGGGAAGCATCATGAAAAAAACTTTACACTTTTTAGGATTTTTCACCGCTTTAAGTTTATCGCTCTTCAGCTCAAACAATAGCTTAGCTGGTTCTTTAATCATTGAAGTACCAGATAATCCAGAACCAACAACCCAGACTGTTACCTACCAATGCGATACTGGAACAACTAAAGAACGCGTTGAGGCAGTCTATCTTAATGCTGACAATATTTCGTTGGTTGATTTCAAATGGAAAGGTGATCGCGTCATTGCTGCTAATGTCATCGCTGCGACAGGAGCAAAATTTGCAGGAGCTCAGTATATCTGGTGGGAGAAGAACAACGAAGTCACGCTTTATGACCTTGCTCAGGATCCAGAAGAAAAAACACCTATCCTCTGTAAAGATGAGTCAACATTATTATTTTAAATAACACGGGAAATATTATGAAAAAAATTTCTTTTACTAAACAATTTTTCATTACGTTAAGTGTGTTCCTCCTAGGTTCAATTAATGCATTAGCAAGTTCTTTAGTCATTGAAGTACCAGATGATCTAGAACCAACAACAGAGACCGTCTCCTATCAATGCGATATGGGAACAAGCAAAGAGCATGTTGAGGCAACTTATCATAATGCTGGCAATATTGCGCTTGTTGATTTAAAATGGAACGATAAGCGCATCATTGGTTCTAATGTAATTGCCGCTTCTGGAGGAAAATATGTGGGTGGTCAATACATTTGGTGGGTAACTAAAAATGAAGCCATATTTTACGATCTTATTAATGATCCAAAAGAAGAAAAGCCCATCCACTGTGTAGAAGAAAAAAGCACAGAATAAGGAAGGTTCTTACATTTCAAGAACCGCGCTGGCTCTCATCGCTTGATGTTCCTTCTGACATGGATAATTTTTTCTCCGTCTGGTGTGATAAAAGAGCCAGCGGTTTTTCTGACTGTTCTTCTGAATGATGTCGATAAGCTGCTGTATGTGAAAGCAACATAGAAGCTACTGGTGCCGTTAAAAATAAAAAAAACATCAGCAAAACTTCATGAAAAGCAAAATAATGATCCACAAATATTGAATAAAGAAATGAAGAAATGAGAATGCTATAAGCGCCCCAACTCGTACATATTGAAAGCATATGCAAACGCTTATAAAAATTGGAAAAACGCACCAAGCCTATCGTTGCGATCAGAGTCAGTCCAGACCCTAATATTAAGAAAACTGTGATAGCAATAGCAACTACAAGCGATACATCATCTTTCATTCAATAATCTCCCCCCGCATGAGAAATTTCGCCAAAGCAATACTCGAGACAGGACCCAACAACCCAATAATGAGAGCTGCTACGAAATAAATGGTTGTTCCTGAACGGATATCGAATGTAAGAAATAAAAGAATAGTGGTTATATAAAGAGCATCCAAACCAACAATCCGATCCTGCGCCCGTGGACCACGAATCAACCGAAACAGCGCGAAAATCACCGCTAAACTTAAAAAAAACTGTGAAAAGAAAAGCCCCCAATAAAGAATCACCATACTCATTAAAAAATCTCCAAAAGCAATTGCTCATACCGTTGTTTGATCAACTGTTTGTAATCATACCCATTTTTAAAATTTAAGACATGGAGCAAAAGTTCACCCTTTTTACTATTATAGGCAACCCAAGCCGTTCCAGGAGTTACCGAAAGAATGCATGCTAAAATAGCCAAAGCAGTGCGATTATGAAGCAGAAGAGGTACTACAATAAAACCAGATTTCTGCTCTCGAGACCTCTTTGTTAAAACAAACCAAGCCACCGAAATATTTGAGAATATAGAATCTATAAATACTCGAAAACCGAGACGAAAAACCGCACTCCAGCTTTTAATAACAGCCTTCTCTGGCTCCAAAAGCCATATCATCCAACCACAAAACAAAGCGGTTAAAATCCCTAAAAGCAATTGCCCTAAACTAAAACCATTTAAAATAAGCCACATAAGGACAATGACACCGCTGAAAAAGGGGGAAGGACAAAAACGATTCATTTATTCATCTCCCTATTTTCGAGAGAAAAATCCGTTAAAACGCCCTCAATATAATTTTGAGGTTCATACAAAGACTTAGCGGTTTCAGACATATAATGACTAACAGGACCGGCTACAATTGTTATAAGAAAACACAAAGCAAGGAGAACGGCAATAGGTGCAAATTCTATCACCTGCACACGGGGAACGCGCCCTTCAAGAGAAACCCAAAAAGTTCGGATACCCGTTCGTGTCAATGCAATCAAAGCCGCAACACCAGAAAGAGTGACAAAAACAACAAAAAGCCAATCTTGGTAAACCGGAAGAGAAGCAGAAAAATCCTCTCTACTGTGGTTTAAAATTGCCATGAACATCATAAGTTTAGCAACAAAACCAGAAAAAGGTGGCAACCCAACAATCAACATGGCACAGATACCAAAACACGCTCCAAGAATTGCCAGGGTTACTGGAAAATAGGTACCAACTTCATCCTCTTCCTCCTCTTCATCGTCACCATACACCTCCATTGTAACAGCAAGAACATTAGCAGCCACATCTTGACAGCGCTCAACCAACTCTACCAAAAGAAAAAAAGCTCCCAGTGCTAAAGTTGAAGAAACAATATAAAAAAGTGCGCCTGCTGTCAGTGCTGCATTGCCGATCCCGATCGCAGCCAACAACGTACCAGAAGAGACAAGGACACTATAAGCTGCCAAACGCACCAAAACTTGGCTCGCTAATACCCCAATAAAACCAACAATCATAGTGGCAAGCCCACCATAAAACAAAACCGTATGACCAAAATGGCTAAAATATACACTTTCAGGACCAAACCATAGCAGCGTTAAACGTAAAATAACATAAATACCAACCTTGCTCAAAAGTGCAAAAGAAGCTCCAACTGGCGCTGCTGCTGCACTGTAAGTTGGTACCAACCAAAAATTAAGCGGCCACATACCCGCTTTAAGCAAAAAAGCAATACCTAAAAGTGCAACACCTATTTCGAACAAAACAATATCTGTAGAAGATATATATTTTATTTTAACAGCCAAATCGGCCATATTAAGAGTACCAACGACTCCATAAATGAGCGCTATACCAACTAAAAAAAATAACGAAGCAACAAGATTAACCACGACATAATGCAACCCTGCGCGCACGCGTGTCTGACCAGAACCATGCAAAGCAAGCCCATAGGAAGCCGTTAACATAACTTCAAAAAACACAAATAAATTAAATAAATCGCCGGTCAAAAAAGCGCCATTTATCCCCACCATAAAAAATTGCATCAGTGACTGAAAATGAGAACCAGCTTTGTACCAATGAGCCCGCGCAAAAACCAACACGCTAGTCACCAACAAGCTGGAAAGTAAAAGCATCATAGCGCTTAAGCGGTCAAGGACTAAAACAATTCCGAAGGAAGAAGGCCAATTGCCAAGTCGATAAACATCGCAAGCCGGTGCTATTTCAAGAGTACGCATAACCAATAAAATGGCAGTAACGACCAACAGTCCAGCAGAAGAAAGACTGATGAATGATTTAAATTTTGCACGACGTTCATCATAAAAAAGAAGAAGTGCTCCAGTGATTAACGGCAAAAGAATAGGCAAAATAAGGAGATGATGCACCCCTACTTCCATTATTGCACCTCACGTCCATCAACGTGATCAGAACCCGTTAAACCACGTGAAACCAGAAGAATAACTAAAAATAAAGCTGTTGTTGCAAAACCAATCACAATCGCAGTTAAAACCAAGGCTTGTGGGAGAGGATCGACATAATTAGCTGGATTAATAACAGTGTTAGGATCAACAATTGGGGCAGCATTACTACGCGGTCTACTCATTGAAAACATAAAAAGATTCACACCATAGGAGATCAAAGACAAACCAAGAATGACTTGAAAAGTACGTGGACGCAAAACAAGCCAAATACCTGATCCAACAAAAACACCGATACCTAAAGAAAGAACAATTTCCATTAATTTTTCTTCTCTTTTAAAACAGGTTTCTTACCGATTCGGTAACTCCGAATTGACTGGTGTGCAAGTGCAATTAAAATGAGAACAGTTGCCCCTAACACAAGAGAAAGCACACCAAAATCAAACAAAAAAGCAGATGCCATGGGAACTTTTCCAATTAACGGAAGATGAATATATCGAAAAAAGGATGTTAAAAAAGGATATCCAAAAAACCAAGAACCCATCCCCGTTACGACTGACAACAATAAGCCAAAGCCTATCCAACGCAAAGGTAAAACTCTCAAATGCGTTTCTACCCACCGAATATCGCGTGCAAGATATTGTAAAATAAATCCTATCGCCAAAGTAATACCACCGACAAATCCGCCTCCTGGCAGATCATGCCCTCGCATGAATAAATAAATAGCAAAAGCGATAATAACCGGAAAGAACCAACCCATAATAACAGCAGGAACAGTGAGATAATTCAACACAGTATCCCCTACATTTCGATTAGGCTGTGCTATATCAAAAGCTTTCTGAATACGCTGTTGAAAAGGCGCATCAATACTCTCAGGCGCAGGACGAAAACGCCGTAAGAGGGCAAAAACAGTAAGGGAAACAACACCCAAAACCACAATTTCTCCCATGGTATCAAAACCACGGAAATCAACCAACAACACATTCACAACATTGCGACCACCAGCATCTGAGTAAGAATGTGTTAGAAAAAAATCAGAAATCGTTGTACCTTGAGGGCGTGTCATCACTGCAAAAGAGAGCCATGCTACACCAGCACCTCCTACAAGGGATATGATGAAATCACGGAGACGACGCAAGCGAACCCAAAAATGAACAGCAGCTGGCCTAGGATCATGCAAACGTTTGGGTAACCACCGCAAACCAAGCAATAATAAGACGACTGTAACAACCTCAACAACCAATTGTGTTATTGCTAAATCAGGGGCAGAGAGCCATAAAAAGGTTGCACAAGTCATCAAACCAGCTCCTCCTAAAAGCATAAGTGAAGCAAGACGATGAAACTTTGCTCGCCAAGCAACTAACAGCGCACATAATCCGCCAACCAACCAAAGAGCGAGAAAAGGAATATCAACTGGAAAAAGCGGTAATGCCCCCACTGAAATGAACCCATCGCACCAAAGTAAAAGACCAACAAATGCAAAACACACCCAAAAAATCCAGTGCAACTGTATCTGCAAACGGCGTGTTGACAAAACAGATTCCACCGCACGTGCCCATTTCCAAGAAATAATCACGAGAATGCGTTCAAAAATACGCGGTCCCTTTAAGTGACGGAAAAAAGGAGCCCCATCATCACAGGATAAAAAATAACGATGCCCGACAGCATAGAGCAATCCGCCTCCTAATAATGCAACAAAACTCATCACTAATGGAGTGTTAAACCCATGCCAAACAGCCAAACTATAAGGAATTGTCATTGGTCCTAAAACAGATACGACCGCATTATCTAAAATAGGTCCTATTGTTAAATTAGGAAAAATACCAACTGCTAAACAAATAAACACCAAAAGCTCCATTGGTAAACGCATAAAATGCGGTGGTTCATGGGGAATTTTGGGTAAATTTTCAGGCTTTGGTCCTAAAAAAACACCATGAATAAAGCGTATAGAATAGGTCACACTAAACAGACTAGCTAGAGTTGCCACATAAGGGGCAATCCAATCGAGCCATGATTCCATATGCGTTTCAACAGCTTCAGCAAAAAACATTTCTTTCGATAAAAAACCATTCAACAAAGGAACTCCAGCCATCGCTGCGCTTGCAACTAAAGCAAGAGTTGCTGTAATAGGCATAGAACGATAAAGCCCTGACAATTTACGCATATCACGTGTTCCCGTCTCGTGATCAATAATGCCAGCAGCCATAAATAAAGAAGCTTTAAAAGTAGCATGATTGGCCATATGAAAGATCGCTGCAACACAAGCAAGTGGACTGCCAAGACTTAAAAGCGTGGTAATCAAACCAAGATGACTAATAGTCGAGTAAGCAAGCAACCCTTTCAAGTCTTGCTGAAACATGGAAAAATAGGCCCCAAGAAGAAGAGTTGAGAGTCCTGAAAAACCAACCAGCCAAAACCAAGATTCTGTTCCAGAGAGCACAGGC
Source organism: Bartonella sp. CM120XJJH (assembly GCF_042194715.1). Classification (NCBI taxonomy): domain Bacteria; kingdom Pseudomonadati; phylum Pseudomonadota; class Alphaproteobacteria; order Hyphomicrobiales; family Bartonellaceae; genus Bartonella; species Bartonella sp. CM120XJJH. Next base: position 19,422 of record NZ_JBHINE010000001.1, read on the forward strand.
CATAAACGAACAAGCAAAAACAATCCTGCTTTTACCATTGTTGCCGAATGCAAATAAGCCGATACGGGGGTTGGAGCAGCCATCGCATTGGGTAGCCAAAAATGAAAGGGAAATTGCGCGCTTTTTGTTAATCCCCCTAATAAAATACAAATAAGGATAGGACTATAAAGAGAACTTGACCGGATCATATCTCCAGACTGAAGCACCTTATCCAAATCAAAACTGCCAACAATATACCCAATCAATAAAACCCCAATAAAAAGGGCAAAACCACCAAAACCTGTGATCGTTAGAGCCATACGCGCACCCTCACGCGCACTTGCATTATGATACCAATAGCCGATCAACAAAAAAGAAAAAATACTGGTGAGTTCCCAGAAAACAACCAAAAAGACGAGATTACCTGATAAAACTATTCCTATCATTGATCCCATAAAGGCCAAAAAAAAGGAAAAAAAACGCGGTACAGAATCCGCCGGATCCATGTAATAACGTGAATAAATGACAACAAGCAGCCCAATTCCTGTAATAAGCAAGCAAAAAAGCCACGACAAACCATCTATACGGAGAATCAAATCGCTCCCCCATTCTGGAAGCCAAGAAATATCTAAACGCACTATGTGGTTTCCGCGAACTTCTGGATAAAGCATTATTGTAAAAATAAGACAGAAAAGTGCAACAATCCCAGCAAACCACGCTTCATTATTTTTTGCTGTCGAACGAAAAAAGCCAATGACAGCACTTCCACCAAAGGGAAGCAAAACGAGCAATACCAACATTGCTTCCCGTGTTGTCATTCTTTAAACTCCATTTTGCCTTAATATTTTGTCATCGACAAAACAAAAACTTATATTCTCACCCCCCCATTCCACACTTAATGATAATAAGATTTAATAAAACTTAAAAGCATTTAAATTTTAAAAAAAACAATGCTTGCATAACAATACTGCGCACCACACAAGTTTTCTCTTTATTGTAAGAACAATAACGCCCACGACAAGAAGCAATTAAAATTTTATTTAATTTCTATCCTTTAAAAAAGCGTGATAAACACTGCTTACGCCCCCCATGAAAAGGCTGAAAACTATTATCAATTTTATTATAAGAGCGATAACGCGCACGGCAAGATTCAATATGTTGTTTAAGCATCCATGGCTCTTTTTTTTCTAATTTTTCCGAAGAAGACGTTAAAAATACTTTTTTAGCATTTGATACAACTTTTAATGATGCGCCTTTTGTGCTTAAGTGCGGTGATGTAACAAATGCCATTTCAGGATACCACCAATTATCACTGTATTTACGATAACCACGCCGATAATGACGATAACCTTTAAAACCATTAATTTCTCTACGCCCCGTAAAAATCAAAGGCACCGAACTATCTTGGACAGAAGTCTGAGTAACCAGTTTGGCTTTAGCATCACTCCTATTTTGCCCCCAATTAACAAGAGTGGTTGTTATAATGAAAAAACTGCTAACAAATACAAAAGCTAAAGCGTAACATAATTTTTTTTTCATACTCATAACAAAAAACTCAACATAATAAATAACAGTAATTACAGAAAGCCTTTCTCTTGCTAGACAGAAACAGATTCTTTTCTTAAGACTCTTTTTTCTTGAGACATTCTGTTACTCTTTGTACTAAACGTTGATCTTGGCAATAAGATCCTTCAAAAAAGAATGAATAAATGATGATAAAAACCCCCTATTACCTTATAGACAAATCGAAACTCATCAAAAACATGCAAACAATTTCTCGTTTACGGGAAATGTCCGGAGCTAAAATTTTACTTGCTTTAAAATGTTTTGCCACATGGAGTGTTTTTGATTTAATGTCTGAATTCATGGATGGAACCACATCATCATCTCTGTATGAATTGCGTTTAGGAAGAGAAAAATTTGGCAAAGAAACCCATGCCTATTCGGTTGCTTGGGCCGATCATGAAATTGATGAAGCCTGTGGCTATGCAGACAAAATTATCTTTAACTCAATCCAACAGCTTCAACGTTTTTCTGATGCAACAAAAACCATTCAAAGAGGTTTAAGGTTAAATCCAGGAATCAGCGCATCCAATTTTGATCTTGCCAACCCTTCCCGCCCTTTTAGCCGCTTAGGCGAAACCAATCAAAGCGCTATTAAAGAAGTTCTACCCCTCATAAATGGCCTGATGATCCACAACAATTGCGAAAATGCTGATTTTAATCTTTTTAACCAAATGCTTGGGTATATGGAAGAAAAATTTGCAGAACTTTTCGCTGCGGTTGACTGGATAAGCCTTGGCGGTGGTATCCATTTTACGGCTGAAAATTATCCTTTAGAAGCTTTCGCAAAACGCTTAAAACAATTTTCTAAAACCCATGGTGTTACTCTTTTTCTAGAACCAGGAGAAGCTGCTATTACCAAAAGCACCACATTAGAAGTCAGTGTTCTTGACACATTGTATAATGAAAAGAATCTAGCCATCGTCGATAGCTCCATTGAAGCTCATATGCTTGATCTTCTCATTTATCGTGAAAATGCCAAATTAGAACCCAATCAAGGACCACACGAAATTATGATTTGTGGAAAATCTTGTCTTGCCGGCGATGTTTTTGGAACATTTCAATTTCAAAAACCTCTTAAAATAGGCGATAGACTGTCTTTTCAGGATGCAGCAGGTTATACAATGGTCAAGAAAAACTGGTTTAATGGCGTTACAATGCCTGCTATTGTTCTCAAAGAGTACGATGGTACATTAACACTTCAACGCCAATTCAGCTATAACGACTATCAGGAAAGCCTTTCATAAAGATAAACCATAAAAAACGTCATGCAACAGTATTAAAAAGGAGATGAACCTACAATGAAAAAAAATGTTCTCATTATTGGTGCTGGAGGTGTTGCACAAGTTGTTGCACACAAATGTGCTCAAAACAACGATATTCTTGGTGAAATTCATATTGCTTCACGAACACTCAAAAAATGTGAAGCCATCATTGCTTCTATTAAAGAAAAAAACACAATGAAAGAGCAAGGTGTTCTCAAAAGCCATTCGCTCAATGCCATGAATGTAGAAGAAACTATAAAGCTCATCCAAAAGACCAAATGCGAAATTGTCATTAATGTTGGTTCTGCCTTTCTTAATATGTCTGTTCTTTCAGCTTGTATTGAAACCAAATGCGCTTATATCGATACCGCAATCCATGAAGACCCATTGAAAATTTGTGAAACACCTCCTTGGTATGGCAATTATGAATGGCCTCGGCGTCCAGAATGTGAAAAAGCTGGTATAACCGCTATTTTAGGAGCAGGTTTTGACCCAGGTGTAGTGAATGCTTATGCAGCATTAGCGCGCGATGATTATTTTGATAAAATCACAGATATTGATATTATTGATATTAATGCCGGAAATCATGGGCGTTGGTTTGCTACAAATTTTGATCCAGAAATTAACTTCCGTGAATTTACAGGACAAGTATGGTCATGGCAAAATAAAAAATGGACTTCCAATAAAATGTTTGAAATCAGCCATGAATGGGATCTTCCCGTTGTTGGAAAACAAAAAGCCTATATGACAGGACATGATGAAATTCATTCACTTTCCAAAAATCTTGATGTAGAGAATGTTCGTTTCTGGATGGGATTTAGTGATCGTTATATCACTGTTTTTACGGTTCTAAAAAACCTCGGACTCTTATCTGAACAACCCATTAAAACGGCAGAAGGTCAAGAAGTCGTGCCCTTGAAAGTTGTGAAGGCCGTCTTACCCGACCCTTCCTCTCTCGCCCCAGACTACACAGGAAAAACCTGTATCGGAGATCTTATTAAAGGCGAAAAAGATGGACACTCGCGAGAAATTTTTATCTATAACATAGCCGATCACAAACAAGCTTTTCATGAAACTGGAGCACAAGGCATTTCCTATACAGCTGGCGTACCAGCAGCCGCAACAGCCCTTCTTATTGCCACAGGCGAATGGGATGTTAAAACTATGGTCAATGTAGAAGAATTATCACCCCGCCCTTTCCTTAAATATCTTGATCATATGGGGCTTCCCACTTTTATAAGAAAACAACAAGAGGATACAAAATTAGAATTTTAACTTACACCTATAGAAAGCATATGCTTGATTCTTTAAGTTATCATAAAACAACCTACTGAAAACAAATTTAATATTCTCATGTAATTATGGTTTTCAAAAAATTTTAGCTATTCGTTATATTTTGGCAACATTGCGATTTCTTAACAGCCTTAAAGAAGAGACATATCATCTTTTTAGACATAGCGATGATCAAGAAAAACAGAGAAGAAAAAGCTAATTTAATCACACTGTATAACTTGTCATTATCATCAAAAAGATAGTGTCATAAACAAAAGATATAAAAATACCGCTCTTTTAAAGAAGAGCGGTATTTTGTAGAATATACAACCCCTCCCCTCTTCATCTTAAATGACAAAGATCCTTAACCCACACCAATCATTAAACAATTCAATTTCTTTGAACAAATTCCTCTTGTCTTCCCTCTTTATATGATTCATCATCATATATAACATGTTGATTTATAACAATAAAACATCATTTTAACTTGATTCATAACGCTGAATACTGTAAGATTCTCTTAATCACAAACTCTCTCACATTGATGCAATTAAAATATTTTGTCTGCACATCACAAACAAAACGAGCGTGTGAGGTAAAATGATAAAAGAACAGAATAAAAATTCTCTTATGAAAACTCTCAAATAATAAAGAGCTTTAGCAATATTGAGAAATGAAAAAGTGTATTATAATGCCAGTGTGTACTTTTACTAAACAGAAAGATGATAGTGCACAATAGATCTTATAACAGTTTGAATGCAATTTATATATTTCAAGAGGAACTTTACAGCGATACCATTCACGATCACCATCGTGAAGTGGATTTGTGCATTTTGAGAGATGTTTTCTTAAAACAAAGCACGCAAATAAACTCAGAATCCTATCTTAAATATTTTATAACAGTATAAAAACCACCCTATATGTAAAACTTTACATAAACCAAACACCACCGCTCTAAACAATAGTGTACAACAGGATAATCAATCAAAACTATACAACAGAGTTCTAAAACAGTAATTATCGAAAAGCATACAACAAATGGAACACTTCAATACAATTGGTTATATTCCTTTTTAAAGTTTTAAAATATTGTTGCATGCTTCACAAATATTTTCTGCTCCCAGAACCTTTTAAAATGTACTTTCTAAAAGCTTTTTAAATATGAAGTGGTTTAGCAAATGTTGCCAAAGCTGCCTCACGCACGGCTTCTGATAAGGTAGGATGCGCATGGCAACAACGTCCCAGATCTTCTGATGAACCACCAAATTCCATCAAAACTGCAATTTCATGGATCATTTCACCAGCACCAAACCCAAGAATATGCCCCCCTAATACCCGATCTGTTTTTTTATCAGAAAGGATTTTAACGAACCCATCACTCTTTTGCATTGCACGTGCACGACCATTGGCCATAAAAGGAAACTTGCCAACATTATATTCAATACCAGCAGTTTTTAGCTCTTCTTCTGTTCTGCCTACACTCGCAATTTCCGGCTGTGTATAAACAACACTAGGAATAACATCAAAATTAACATGCCCTTTTTGACCTGCCAAAATTTCTGCCACCGCAACGCCTTCTTCCTCTGCTTTATGCGCTAACATTGGCCCTTTAACGACATCACCAATCGCATAAATTCCTGGAACATTCGTCTGCCAATGGGCATCAATTGCAATAAAACCACGTTCATCTAACTGAACACCAGCCTCTTGTAAGCCAAGCCCCTCTGTATACGGAGAACGCCCAGTAGCAATGAGCACAACATCAGCCTCTAAAGTTTCAGCTGCACCACCTTTGACGGCTTCAAAAGTCACCTGAGCAGTTGAGCCAGATTGTGTAATAGCTGTTACTTTTGTTCCCGTCTTATATTCTATTCCCTGTTTTTCCATTAATTTCTGAAATTGCCGTGAAACTTCACCATCCATTGAGCCCAAAACTTTATTAAGATACTCAATAATGGTCACCTTAGCACCTAAACGGCTCCAAACTGATCCAAGTTCTGAACCAATGACACCAGCACCTACTACAATCATATGCGCTGGTACTTTTTCAAGTGAAAGAGCTCCCGTAGAAGAAACAATAGTCTTTTCATCAATTTCAACATTCACCCCTGGAATGCCTGAACTCTCTGAACCGGTAGCAATAATAATATTTTTTGTTTCAATTGTTTGTTTATGACCATCTCTGGCAACAACTTCCACATGACCCGCACTCAAAATTTTGGCTGTCCCAAAAAAAGTATCAACTTTATTTTTTTTCATCAAAAAAGAAACACCACTTGTATTGGCTGTCACCACAGCCTTCTTATGAACCATCATTTGTTCAAGATTAAGCTTAGATTTACCAATAGAAATACCAAGCGTTTCAAAACCATGCTGGGTTTCAGAAAACACTTCTGAAGCATGCAACAACGCTTTAGAAGGAATACAACCAACGTTGAGACATGTTCCTCCTAATGTTGTACGCTTTTCAATAATCGCTACTTTAAGTCCCAGTTGTGCCGCCTTTATTGCTGCTACATAACCACCTGGACCTGCTCCGATCACAGCCACATCATAAGACATCCGTTTCTCCTTTCATCCTGAAAACTGTATTTTACAAATCAAGAACAAGGCGTTCCGGATCCTCTAAGCTTTCCTTAACACGTACAAGGAAAGTTACAGCTTCTTGCCCATCCACAATACGGTGATCGTAAGAAAGCGCTAAATACATCATGGGGCGGATCACAACTTGGCCCTCAACAACCATTGCTCGCTCTTTAATCGCATGCATTCCCAAAATACCAGATTGTGGTGCATTCAAAATCGGTGTTGACATCAACGATCCATACACACCACCATTGGTAATGGTAAAAGTCCCGCCCTGCATATCAGAAACGGCTAATTTTCCATCACGCGCAAGGCGCCCCAAACGCCCAATTTCCTTTTCAATCTCTGCCAATGACATTTGATCTGCATCTCGCACGACTGGAACAACAAGCCCTTTATCCGTTCCAACAGCAATTCCAACATTGACATAGTTTTTGTAAACAATATCTGTCCCATCAATCTCGGCATTAACAGCAGGAAGTTCTTTTAATGCATGACAAACAGCCTTGGTAAAAAAACCCATAAAACCAAGTTTAACACCATGTTTCTTTTCAAAAAGATCCTTATAACGCTTACGCAAATCCATCACAGCTGACATGTCAACCTCATTAAATGTGGTTAACATTGCTGCTACATTTTGTGCATCTTTAAGACGGCGAGCAATTGTTTGACGCAATTTCGTCATGCGAACCCGCTCTTCACGTGTTTCTTGGACAGGAGTTGCCGAAGAACTTGTCGCAGAAGAAGAGGGTGTAGGGGCATTTGTACTTTGTTTTAATCCACCAAGAACATCTTCTTTAAGAATTTGTCCACGTTTTCCAGAACCTGAAATATCGCTTTTTGTAACATTATTTTCAGCCATCAATTTTGCTGCTGAAGGAGACGGAGGCATTGTACTGCTCGAAGCAGACTTCTCCGATTCAGATGAAGCCACTGGAACAAGTGTAGCAGAAGGTGAAGATGATTGGGAGACACCAGCTTCTCCAGCTTTCACCACTCCTAAAAGAGCCTTTACTTCAACCGTATCGCCTTCTTTTGCAATGATTTCGGATAATATCCCTGCAATAGGAGAAGGAACTTCAACGGTTACCTTATCAGTTTCTAATTCAACCAAAGGCTCATCCATAGCGACAGCCTCGCCAAGTTTTTTAAACCATTTGCCAACCGTTGCTTCGGTAACCGATTCGCCCAAAGTAGGAACACGAATTTCAGTAGTCATAATATTTTTCCATACATCAGAGTAGTAATAAATTAAGAACCTAACGCGTCTTTAAGAAACGCAGCCAGTTGTTCAAGGTGTTTCACCATTAACCCAGAGGCTGGTGACGCACTCGCAGGACGTCCTGCATAACGAGCACGTGAATATTGCGCATTAATATGCGTCAAAACCCATTCCAAATAAGGCTCAATAAATGACCAAGCCCCCATATTTTTTGGTTCCTCTTGGCACCAAAAAACTTCCGCCTGCAAAAAGCGCGACAACACATTCACCAAAACTTTTGCAGGGAAAGGATAAAGCTGTTCAACACGAAGGAGATAAACATCATCAATACCCTTTTTTTCACGTTCTTCATAAAGGTCGTAATAAACCTTACCAGTACAAAGAACGACACGGCGAATTTTATTATCTTTTTGCAACTTAATGACAGAATCTTTGAGACATTCTGCATCATCAAGCAATACACGACAGAAACTTGTTTCTGGTCCCATTTCATTGAGAAGTGAAACAGCTCGCTTATGACGCAAAAGTGATTTCGGTGTCATTAAGATCAATGGCTTACGGAAATCACGCTTAATTTGTCGACGCAAAATATGAAAATAATTTGCAGGGGTTGTACAATTAGCAACCTGCATATTATCTTCCGCACAAAGTTGAAGAAACCGTTCTAAACGTGCAGAAGAATGCTCCGGCCCTTGCCCCTCAAAACCATGAGGCAATAAACACACAAGACCAGACATACGAAGCCACTTACGCTCTGCAGATGAAATAAATTGATCAAAAATGACCTGTGCACCATTAGAAAAATCACCAAATTGTGCTTCCCAAAGTGTTAATCCTCGTGGTTCAGCAAGAGAATATCCATATTCAAAACCAAGAACAGCTTCTTCAGAAAGCATAGAATTAACAACGTCATAAAGCGCTTGCCCCTTTTGTAAATGATTCAAAGGAATATAACGCGCCTCATTTTCTTGGTCATAAAGAACGGAATGACGTTGTGAAAAAGTTCCCCGCTCAACATCTTCACCGGAAAGACGAACCGGTGCTCCTTCCAAACAAAGTGAACCAAAAGCTAAAGCTTCAGCGGTTGCCCAGTCAACACCTTCACCAGTTTCAAAAATTTTAGCACGATTATTTAAAAAACGTTGAATGGTTTTGTGAACATGAAAATCTGACGGAATTTCAACAATTTTCTGACCAATTTCCTTTAAAATTTTTAATTCAACACCGGTTGTTCTAGAATGCTGCTCATCAGAACTACTAAAAGCTTTGAGTCCCGTCCAGCTTCCATCAAGCCAATCAGCCTTATTAGGTTTATAAGAAGCACTTGCCTCAAGTTCACCTTCAAGCTTATCGCGCCATAATTTTTTTTGTTGCTCAATCTCTTCTAAAGAAACCACCCCTTCTGCTACCAATTGGTCACTGTAAAGTTGAAGTGTTGTTTTATGATTACGAATTGCTTTATACATAAGCGGCTGCGTAAAGGAAGGTTCATCACCTTCATTATGCCCATAACGGCGATAACAAAACATATCAATAACCACTGGTTTATGGAAAATTTGGCGAAATTCTGTTGCTATTTTGGCAACAAAAACAACTGCCTCAGGATCATCGCCATTTACATGGAAAATTGGTGCATCAATCATTTTTGCGACATCTGATGGATAAGGCGAAGAACGCGAAAAACGTGGAGATGTTGTAAAACCAATCTGGTTATTAATAATAACATGAAGTGAGCCTGCAACACGATAACCTTTAAGACCTGAAAGACCAAAAGTTTCTTGGATAACGCCTTGTCCTGCAAAAGCAGCATCACCATGAATAAGCAATGGCATCACTTTTGAACGCTCACTTAATGGGAGTAAATCAGTATGCGCAGGCCCCATAAGTTGATCTTGTTTAGCACGTGCTTTTCCCATAACAACCGGATCAACAATCTCAAGATGAGATGGATTGGCCAACAGCGATAAATGAACTTTTTTACCATCAAAGTCCAGATCAGCGGTAGTTCCCAAATGATATTTAACATCACCGGATCCCTCCACATCATCAGGCTTATAAGATCCTCCTTTGAATTCATGAAAGATAGCCCTATGCGGCTTGGAAAGAACTTGTGAAAGAACATTTAAACGACCACGATGTGCCATTCCTAAAATAACTTCCCTAACCCCTAAAGCACTACCACATTTGATAATCTGTTCAAGAGCGGGAATCAGCGCCTCACCACCATCGAGTCCAAAACGCTTTGTACCTTTGTATTTAGTGTCTAAAAACTGTTCAAATCCCTCTGCCTGAATAAGCTTATTCAAAATAGCTTTCTTGTCTTGTTGTGTGAAAGAATTTTTTTTATCTCTTCCTTCAATGCGTTCTTGAAGCCATGCTTTCTGAACCGGATCAGAAACATGCATATATTCCACACCGATTGTTGAACAATAAGTACGGTTGAGAATTTCAAGCATTTGTGGAATAGTTGCATACTCCAACCCTAAAACATTATCAATAAAAATGGGACGCTCGTAATCATCTGGAGTAAAACCATAAGCTTCTGGAGAAAGTTCCTTATAATCTTCTTGTTTTTCGGCCAATTGAAGAGGGTCTAGCTTTGCCCGAAGATGCCCCCGTGCTCGAAACGCACGAATCATCATAATTGCATGAACGGAATCACGTGTTGCACGAATAATATCTTGCTCGCTGGAAGTTTTTCCCTTTTGTGCAGCACCTGTTATTGCTTTTTCCTTTAATTTATCACCAAGATATTTTTCAAGAGAAGACCAATCACCATCAAGAGCAGAAACCAATTCTCCATTTGCCTTTACTGGCCAATGATCACTTTGCCATGTCGCCCCTTCAGCATTTCTGAGAACATCTTCTTTATTATCGTGAAGTCCTTCAAAAAAAGCACGCCACTGTGAATCAACACTGGTAGGATCTTTTTCATATTGAGCATAAAGTTGATCTATATAATCCGCATTGCCACCATAAAGAAATGATGTCTGTGCAAAAAGGCTATTTATTTCGTCCTGCCTTGCCATATACCTCTCCGGAACATCTATTCCGTCTCCTTATATCTCTTTTCGACCTTTAAATGCTTACAAAACAAGCAATGATTCGAACATTTAAAAAAGTTTTACCTTTTTATACTCAAGTTTTTTTCACCTGAATCTAAGAACTTTTTCTTATCCAGGTGAAATTTTCTTTTAGCCTTTCAAAACTGACATCAAGGTCTTACCTATCTGTGATGGTGAAGGAGACACTCGAATCCCCGCTGATTCCATTGCCGCAATTTTATCTTCTGCTCCACCTTTACCACCAGAAATAACAGCACCAGCATGTCCCATTGTACGTCCTGGAGGAGCTGTACGGCCAGCAATAAAGCCAACAACTGGTTTTTTACGACCTTTTCTTGCTTCATCTTGCAAAAACTGTGCTGCTTCTTCTTCAGCAGAACCACCAATCTCCCCAATCATAACAATAGACTGAGTTTCATCATCCGCTAAAAACATTTCCAACACATCAATAAATTCAGTGCCCTTAACAGGATCGCCACCAATCCCTATCGCTGTTGTTTGCCCGAGACCTTCCTGACTCGTCTGAAAAACGGCTTCATAAGTTAAAGTTCCCGACCTCGAGACAACCCCAACAGAACCTTTTCTAAAAATAGAACCAGGCATAATACCAATTTTACATTCATTTGGTGTAAGAATACCGGGACAATTCGGACCAATAAGACGTGATTTTGAGTTTTCTAATCGCGCCTTCACTTTAACCATATCCATAACGGGAATACCTTCCGTAATACAGATAATTAAACGAACTTCAGCTTCTATAGCTTCTATAATAGCTGCTGCAGCCCCTGCAGGAGGAACGTAAATAACGGAAGCGTCTGCGCCTGTTTTTTCTTTTGCTTCTGCAACATTAGCAAAGATCGGAAGAGTTTCGCCTTTTGAACCTTCCCATGTTTCTCCACCCTTTTTAGGATTAACGCCACCAACCATTTGCGTACCATGATAAGCAAGCGCCTGTTCTGTATGAAATGTTCCTGTTTTTCCTGTAAGCCCTTGAACTAGAACTTTTGTCTCTTTATTAACAAGAATCGACATAGCTTAAGCTCCCTTCACGGCTGCAACAATTTTTTGGGCAGCATCATCTAAATCATCAGCAGGAATAACATTCAAACCACTTTCATTGATAATTGCTTTACCCTGCTCAACATTAGTGCCTTCAAGACGAACAACTAAGGGAACCTTTAAACCAACCTCACGAACAGCAGCAACCACACCTTCAGCAATGACATCACAACGCATAATACCACCAAAAATGTTAACCAAAATACCCTTAACATTCGGATCGGCCGTAATAATTTTAAAAGCAGCTGTCACCTTTTCTTTTGACGCTCCACCACCAACGTCAAGAAAATTTGCAGGCTCAGCTCCATAAAGCTTAATGATATCCATCGTTGCCATAGCAAGACCCGCACCATTAACCATGCAACCAATCGTACCCTCAAGAGCAACATAAGCAAGATCATGCTTTGATGCTTCAATTTCTTTTGGATCCTCTTCTGAAAGATCGCGTAATTCTAAAATATCTGGATGACGAAACAGAGCATTATTATCAAAAGAAACTTTCGCATCAAGAACACGTAAACGACCATCTTTCATCACAATAAGCGGATTGATTTCTAAAAGGCTCATATCTTTTTCACAAAATGCCTTATAGAGAATTGGAAAAAGCTTTTCACCATCTTCTCGCGCAATACTTTGTAGTTTCAACGCATCACAAAGTCTTGCACAATCAGCAGAAGTAACACCCTCTACAGCATCAATCGGAAGCGTGAATATTTTTTCTGGTGTCTCTTCAGCAACCGTCTCAATATCCATTCCACCTTCTGTTGAAACAACAAAAGCAATTCGACCAACACTACGATCAACCAAAAGCGAAAGATAAAGCTCTCGTTCAATATCGGCACCGTCTTCAATATAAAGGCGGTTGACCTGCTTACCCTCTGGACCTGTTTGTTTGGTTACCAAAGTTTTTCCAAGCATTTCTTGAACATTTGCAACAACTTCTTCAACAGATTGTGCAAGCCGAACACCACCCTTTGCATCAGGACCAAGTTCTTTAAACTTACCCTTACCACGGCCACCAGCGTGTATCTGACTTTTAACCACATAAAGAGGTCCGGGCAATTTTTCCGCCCATTTTTCAGCTTGCTCTACAGAATAAACAGCAACACCATTTGCAATTGGTGCTCCATATTCATGAAGCAGACGTTTGGCCTGATACTCATGGATATTCATGCATTTGTCCTTTTCTTTTATGGATCATTATTAATCCTAAAGTTTTAATATTCTAAATACTTATTTTAATGAATTAAATCTTATTCAATTTACTTGAGACTAGGCACAAGAGCAATACAAGCTTCACAAAGCTTTTTAACCGCATTTACTGAATGATCAAAAGCACCTCTTTCTTCTTTATCAAGATCAATTTCAATGACTCGCTCAACACCACCTGCACCAAGTACAACAGGAACACCAACGTAGGTATCATTAACTCCATATTCTCCTGAAAGATAAGCTGCAACAGGCACAACACGCTTAGTATCCTTTAGATAGGCTTCAGCCATAGAAACAGCAGAAGCTGCTGGTGCGTAATAAGCAGAACCTGTTTTTAACAAACCAACAATTTCTGCACCGCCATCACGGGTACGCTTGATAATTTGATCAATTCTTTCCTGTGTTGTCCAGCCCATTTTTACAAGATCAGGCAAAGAAATACCACTAACCGTTGAATAACGCATGAGAGGAACCATTGAATCACCGTGGCCCCCTAAAACAAACGCTGTCACATCTTTAACAGAAACCTTAAATTCCTCAGATAAGAAATAACGAAAACGTGCTGAATCAAGAACACCGGCCATACCAACCACTTTATGAGTAGGGAGACCTGAAAATTTTTGCAATGCCCACACCATCGCATCAAGGGGATTGGTAATACAAATAACAAATGCTGAAGAAGCGTATTTTTTAATTCCAGCGCCAACTTGTTCCATAACCTTTAAATTAATGCCCAAAAGTTCATCACGGCTCATACCAGGTTTTCGCGCAACACCTGCTGTTACAATAACAACATCAGCGCCTTCAATTGCTTCATAAGCATTAGCACCTTTTAGACTGATATCAAAACCGTCAACAGGTGAAGATTCGGCGATATCTAGAGCCTTACCTTGTGGTACACCTTCCGCAATATCAAATAAAACAACGTCACCAAGTTCTTTAAGCCCAATAATATGTGCTAAAGTACCACCAATCATACCTGAACCAATGAGAGCTATTTTTTTTCGTGCCATTTTATTTTTTCCTAACTTTTAGATAATTCAGCGCACACCCATCAGCGTCCCTATACTGAATATTTTTGACTTCAACCATATTCAAACAATATCATAAAAAGGAGTAAAGAAATGAAATTTACAAATTTTTCTCCTTACAGAAACAACAACCCTCCGCTGAAACAACTATTAGAAAATTATCACGATGTATCGATAAAGTGAATTTAAAAAAAATACAACAGAATTATTACATTTCTTTAATTTCAAAGAGTTATTGTTTTTACAGTTTACGTAAAGGTAAAAGTATAATCAATGCTTCTTCTTCAAAAGAAAATGTTCTTCCCAAAGTTTTAAATAATCGTGACTTTGCATTTCAAAAAGACGTGACTGTGTTCTTTGAAATTCAAATGTTTCCGTAATTTGCGCATGCCCTTTATACAAATCCCCCACCTCTGCCGCTGCCGACATAAATAACCGTATGTGGCGCTCATAAAGAATATCAATAAGCAAAATAAACCGTTTTGTTTCATTGCGACATGTATCATCCATAACCGGTACATTATCAATAAAAATCGTATGATAACGCTCCCCTAATACCAAATACTCAGCCGCTGCCAAAGGCTTTGCACATAAATCTCTATAATCAAAGCGTGCACATCCTGCACCAACGCGCGGAATAGGAATAAGGCGCCCTTTTATAGAAAGCTCATCAGATATCTCCTTATGTCCTTGTAATACAAGTGCCCATGCTTGATCCATATATTCATTTGCTTGAACCCCCAACGGCGACACATACACCTGTTGTAGATTTGATTTTTCAAGGCGGTAATCTGTTTTTGCATCAAGATTAACAACACGAACATATGCTTTCAAAACTTGAATAAAAGGCAAAAAGAGTTCACGATTTAAACCATTACAATAAAGGTTATCCGGCGCCACATTTGAGGTCGCAATAAAGAAAACTCCTTTATCAAACAAAGCAGAAATAAGCCGTCCCAATACCATAGCATCAGCAATATCCGTTACACTAAACTCATCAAAACAAAGTACCTTTGCTTCTCGTGCAAGATCTTCAGCAACAGCTAAAATAGGATTATCTTGTTTAAATTTTGCACACCCAGATTCTTGACGATAAAAATTAATACGTTCATGCACATCAGCCATAAAATCATTAAAATGGGCACGCTTTTTATGATCTTTAGGCAAACAAGAAAAGAACAAATCCATCAGCATGGTTTTGCCCCGTCCTACTTCACCATAAATATACAATCCCCGAAAAAAACCTGTTTCATCTCCTTGTTTTACAACACAAGAAGTACTTTGTTTTTTCCTTTTAAATATTCTATTAAAGAAAGAGAAAAATATCCAAGTCCAAGGACGAGAAATGTTTTGTTCCTCAATTTTTTTTAATAAATGATCAAAATATTCTGTTATAGCTAATTGAGCGGGATCAAAACACACCTCTCCTTTAGAGACAATCTCTTTATAGCGTTTTGAAACGAGAATCATCCAAAAAACCTTTTTCAAACCGATCTCAATGAAAAATACAAAGACTTTTCACGAATCTGTCCGTCTAACTTATTTTTTTGATAAACGATCAAAAATGATTTAACGACTTAAAACAACGGGATGATCATCAAGTGTACGTCCCTCAAAACGATCAACATTTGAAGAATAAAGGACAAGGATAACACGTCCAGAGTTATTATAAAAATATAATCTTTTTCCTTTAACAGCCCACGATCTCACTTGGGAAGCAATTCCTGGACAGTGTAAAGGACCAGCACGATACCCTTGTCCAAACTTTGTTTGCGGCGTTGCAATCCGGCAAACTTTTCCCCCCATAGAAAGATTCCATACGCCAGCAATACTAGCAGGAAATAAATCAGTAGCATTACTTGGCAATTCGAGACTAGCCATTCGTCCATCGCTCTGAGAATCTCCTTTTTCATACATCGAAGCGTTTGCATCTTCAGATATTGACGAAGAAGTAGACGACAGATCAGACGCTTCCAATATTGTCATTTGTTGAGATGGATAAAAAACTTCTAATGCGTTACTATCGTCATTACCGTCAAACCGTGTTGTTGAACATCCCCCTAAAAGCATTACAGTTGATAGTGCAACGAAAAACGAAATTTTTGAAAACGACATATCTGTACTCTCTCCCACGACAATAAATAAGTTCACAAAAAAATTAAGTGAATATTTGTTATAGTTACAAAGATAAATTAACAAATTAAAAAAAACAGGTTAAAATCGCTTATTTTAAAAGAAATAATTTATGTACCTGATTTTATATTTATTAAACACTAGAAATTTATAAGATTTTCAGCCATATATCCCTTTATAAGTAATCATTAGAAATAGAGAAGTTTCATGAAAACGCCATTTAGCAAAATGGACGGTCTTGGAAATCAAATTATTGTTGTTGATATGCGTGAAAGCACTCATGCTCTTACACCACAAGCAATCCTTGCTTTGTCAGCAGATCCTGAAATGCATTTTGATCAAATCATGGCTATCCACACACCAACCCAGAAAAAAGCCGACTTCCGGGTCGAAATATGGAATACCGACGGATCAATGGCTAAAGCTTGTGGTAATGGTACCCGCTGTGTCATTGCATGGCTTAAAGATCACAATTTTGGTGAAAAATTTTGTTTAGAAACTCCCACTGGAATTATTGAAGGGAAATACCAAACCGACAATCTCATTTCTGTTGATATGGGATGTCCAAATTTCAATGCAAAAGAGATGCCTGTTTCACGTGAAATAGTTGATACCAATCACGTAGAAATTACGGCTGGTCCCCTAAAAGATGCTTGTCTCATATCCGTTGGCAATCTCCATGCTATCTTTTTTGTTGAAAATGATATTCAACATATTCCATTAGAAAAATATGGGCCAAAACTTGAACATGATCCGCTGTTTCCAGAACGGTGCAATATTTCCATTGCTTGCATAACGTCAAAGAAAAGTCTAAATTTACGTACATGGGAGCGAGGAGCAGGATTAACACAAGCATGTGGGAGTGCTGCTTGTGCAAGTGCAGTGGCCGCTTATCGTCGTGGTCTTACACAACGCCATGTTGATGTAAACTTACCAAAGGGAATACTTAATATTTTTTACCGAGAAGACGATCACGTTATTATGACAGGACCAATAAAATATCAATTTAGTGGTTTTTTAAGCCCTTTAACAGGGTGCTACAAAAAGGATCACTCCTGATGGCTATAGAAATTGTAACTTTTGGTTGTCGACTTAATAGTTACGAATCAGAAATCATTCGCAAAGAAAGTACTTCTTCAGGGCTAGATCAGCTTAAAGATGGTGCTATTATCTTTAATACCTGTGCTGTCACTGCCGAAGCCGTACGACAAGCAAAACAAGCTATCCGTAAAGCACGACGTGAAAATCCTCATGCGCGTATCATTGTAACAGGGTGTGCAGCCCAAATAGAAGCACAAAATTTTGCCTCCATGACAGAAGTGGATCTTGTTTTAGGAAACGAAGATAAACTTCACGCCCATTCTTATCGTCAACTTCCTGATTTTGGCATTAATCATTCTGAAAAGGTGCGTATTAATGACATTATGGAAGTACAAAAAATTGCTCCACATATGGTCAGTGCAATGCAAGAGCGCACCCGCGCTTTTGTACAGGTACAAAATGGATGTGATCATCGCTGTACATTTTGCATTATTCCTTATGGACGAGGACCATCTCGTTCAGTTCCCATGGGCGCTGTCATAGAACAAATTAAAAAGCTGATAGATGACGGTATCCAAGAAGTGGTCCTTACAGGTGTTGACCTTACAAGTTATGGCCACGATCTTCCTGGAAAAGCTACTCTAGGAAAATTAACTTCAGCAATTTTGCATCATATCCCTGACTTAGCGCGATTACGCCTCTCATCTATTGACTCTATTGAAGCAGACGAAGAACTCATCAATCTTTTAGCTTATGAAACAAGGATTATGCCCCATTTGCATTTATCTTTGCAAGCAGGTGATAATATGATTTTAAAACGGATGAAACGGCGACACTTACGCGAACATGCCATTCAATTTTGCCAAGAGTTGCGTGCCAAACGTCCTACAATGGTTTATGGTGCTGACTTAATTGCTGGTTTTCCTACGGAAACAGAAGAGATGTTTCAAAACAGTCTTGTTTTAATCAAAGATTGTAATTTAACCCATCTCCATGTTTTCCCCTTTAGTCCAAGAGAAGGAACACCTGCCGCACGTATGCCACAAATAAACCGTAAAATAGTTAAGATGCGTGCTGAAAAATTGCGTAAAGCAGGTGAGGTGGCTTACCAAAAGCATCTTGCTCATTTACAAAACAGTCTACAAACAATTCTCGTTGAAAAAGATGAAATCGGACGAACAGAAGATTATACTCTTGTACAAGTTAAAGGTGCAAAAGCAGGAACAATTGTTCAAGCCCTTATCGTTGATCATGATGGCAATAAATTGATTGCTGTCCTTCCAAAATTAAACGCTGCTTGAGCAGGAAAATTCTTATGACTAAATCTTTTATTAAAAAAATATTCTCTTTTAACAAATCTCAAGAGCAGGAAATGGAACAACAGATTTCTATTCCTGATAAAAGCGATATAATAGAAGAGAATAAAGACAAAAATGAAAGGACAAAAAATAACCAAATTTCTATAGACACAGAAAAAGAAGAACAAACAAAAAATAGAGAGTCAACACTTACAAAATATAATGAAAAATCTCCATTTCTAGAATCCCATTCTGATAAAATTCCCTTTTCTGGTAAAATTATTGTCACAGACAACATCCGTGAAAAAACGAATGAAGAAATTTTATCTGAACCTTCTGTTGAACAAAAAAAGATAGCGTGGTTTGGGCGCCTTAAAAAAGGTCTGTCGCTTTCTTCACAACGCCTAAGCGGATCAATTGGCGATCTCTTTGTTAAAAGAAAACTTGATGAAGATACATTGCAAGAGCTCGAAGATATCCTTATCCAAGCTGATCTTGGGGTAGAAACGGCGACACGCATCACAAATGCTTTAGCTTCCAGTCGTTACGGAAAAGACCTCTCTCCAGATGATATTCATACTATTGTAGCCGATGAGGTCAAAAAAGTTCTGGAACCTGTTGCAATACCATTAGAACTTGATCTCAGCTGTAAGCCTCATGTTATTTTGCTGGTAGGTGTAAATGGCACTGGAAAAACGACAACAATCGGAAAACTTGCAGCAAAATTAACAGCAGGGGGATTAAAAGTTATGCTGGCAGCTGGTGATACTTTCCGAGCCGCAGCTATTGAGCAACTACATATTTGGGGTAAACGTACTGATTCTCCTGTTATTTCGACAAAATTGGGGGCAGATGCCGCCAGCTTAGCGTTTGATGCTTATGAAAAAGCAAAAAAAACAAACAGTGATGTATTAATTGTTGATACAGCAGGGCGTTTACAAAATAAATCTGAATTGATGGATGAGTTGGCAAAAATTATTCGTGTTTTAAAAAAACACACCCCCCAAGCACCCCATACAATCCTTCAAACACTTGATGCAACTACTGGACAAAATGCACTTAACCAAGTGGAGATTTTCCGTGAGATTGCTGGCGTTAATGGTTTAGTCATGACAAAGCTAGATGGGACTGCACGAGGAGGAATTCTTGTCGCTATCGCAGCAAAATATAAATTACCCGTTTATTTTATCGGTATAGGAGAAGATATTGAAGACCTTCAACCCTTTTCTGCTTCTGACTTTGCCGAAACTATCGCAGGAAAACATACATGAAACAGCCTTTATCTAACCCTAATTCACACAATAATTCTGAAAAAAATATGAATAACAATAAGAAACCCTCTCTCTCACCAACATTTAAGTTTTTTTTGGAAATGGGTCCATTGGTTGCCTTCTTTTTTGCCAATTATAAGGGAGAGTGGCTGATAAAAAACATTGGATTTTTTCAAAACTTTAACAAATCTATTTTCCCTGCAACAGCTATTTTCATGGTAGCGATTATTATTTCTCTAAGCTTATCATGGATCCTTGCAAGACAAATTCCTATTATGCCTCTTATTTCTGGAATATTTGTTTTAGTTTTTGGCTTTCTAACTCTCTGGCTTCATAATGAAACTTTCATAAAAATGAAACCAACAATCATTAATAGCTTATTTGCTTTTATACTTTTTGGTGGGATGTTTTTTAAAAAACCACTTTTACGTTATGCTCTTGATTCTACCTTAAAACTTGATGATTTAGGTTGGCAAAAACTTACCTATCGTTGGGCGTTTTTTTTCATTTTTCTTGCCCTTTTGAATGAAATAATTTGGCGTAATTTTAGCGATAATTTCTGGACAAGTTTCAAAGTATTTGGCGTCATGCCTATAACAGTCCTTTTCATGCTTACCCAAATGCCTATAATTATAAAACATTCAAAAGGACTTTTTACAGAAGAGGAAAAATCTGATTCTTAAAAAAATCACTACTACCGATTATTTTATAGATTCATCACCAAACACTGTTCAGGAGAAAAAACATGTTGATTGAACAGTTTATTTGTCGAGAAGACAATTTCGGTGTACTCATTCATGATGAAAAAAGTGGTATGACAGCTGCAATTGATGCGCCTGAAAGTGAAGCAATTCATAAAGCCTTAAAACGTCGTAACTGGACACTTCAGACTATTTTTGTAACTCATCATCATCATGATCATGTAGAAGCCCTAGAAGAATTAAAACAAGTTTATAAGGCTATCGTTATTGGACCAGAAGCAGAGAAAGAAAAGATTAATCATCTTGATCGAACACTTCAACCTGATGAAAATCTTTTCTTTGGCACGCACCCGCTTTTAGCTCTTTCAACACCTGGTCATACTTTAGGCGCATTATCTTATTACCTTCCCGAGAAAGGTGTACTTTTTGCTGGAGATACACTTTTTTCACTTGGTTGTGGACGTCTTTTCGAAGGAACAGCTGCACAAATGCTAAATTCTTTAAAAAAACTTCGTAACCTTCCTGATGAAACACTTCTCTATTGTGGACATGAGTATACAAAAAACAATGCTTTTTTTGCGCTAACAATTGATCCACATAATAAAAAGCTCCACCAAAGAATAGAGGAAGTTTTTTTATTGCGTGCAGGAAATGCCATGACTTTACCTGTCACTTTAGGACAAGAAAAAACAACAAATCCCTTTCTTCGTTGGGATAATCCTGCAATCAGAGAGAACCTCTCAATGACCAATGCTACAGATGAAGAAGTTTTTGCTGAAATTCGAAAAAGAAAGGATAAATTTTAACCATGCTTAAGTTCGTATTACGTTTGTTTCTCTTTTTTCTTTTCGTGATACATATTCAACTAACAATGGCAGAAGAAAAGGAAACAAATAATTCTTCTCTTATATCACCTCTCATTGCAAATTATCCCTTAACAGAAGATTTTCTTTTAAAGCTGGAAAAAATCGAAAAAGAATGTAAAAATTTACTTCCAGAAACAAAAAATGATCTTATCACTTATGATTCTATTATCCACTCTAGTATTGAAAACTATGCTACTTATATTTCTAGTAAACCAAAATTTGTAAATATTTTAAAAGAAAATAATATCACGCCAAAAGATTTTGCTGCAGGAACCTTAGCACTCAAAGAAATATCAACGCTTCTTACATTTGTACCTGAACAGGAATATTCTACTGAGAAAAATACTATCTTTTTAAACAATATTGAATTTGTTAAAAAACATTTTTACAAAGCAACATTTCTTTTAGATAGCTGTGAAAAACTCATTTTGAGCAACTAATCAGTTATGAAAGGTTAGAAAATATCATCCCACTAATCTAATAAAGAAGTCAGTGCATCAAAAAATCACAGTGTTTTATCATTCCTAATAATCGTTTTATTTCAATTATATTTACAAATATTTTTCTACAAATAAAGAATAACAGATGAAAAAATATTTATTGAAATTCAAAAAAGAAAGGAGAATTTTTAGTCATGTTTAAATTTTTAGTGTGTTTTTTCTTTATCTTTTCTTTTGTATCATATGCTCAAGAAAATAAACAAGAAATAGATGATCCTTCTTTTATACCACCTTTCATTGCAAATTATCCCTTAACAGAAGATCTTCTTTTAAAGATGGAAAAAATCAAAGCAGAATGTAGAAAATTACCTTCAGAACCAGAACAAACAAATACAAAAAGTGATCTCAGTACTTATGATGACAATATTGAAAAATACGCTGCCTATATTTCTAATAATATTTCTAATAATCCAAAACTTGTAAATATTTTGAAAGAAAATAACCTCACACCGAAAGATTTTGTTGTTGCTCACCTAGCTCTTCAAGCTACATTGTATGTACTTACTGATGAGAAAAAATCTACTTATGAAAAAAACGTTTTGCCTTCAAGCAATATAGAATTTGCTAAAGAGCATATGTATAGAATAATCAAAATTTTAAAAGATAACTGTTAAAAAAATCTTTTTAGAACAATTGATTAACTTTGTAAACGTCGACAAATTTCATCTAATTGTTCTAATGAAGAGTAATGTATTTTTAAATCGCCACCTTTCTTACCATGTCGAATAATAACTTTCATTCCTATCACATCTGCAAGTAATTTTTCTAAAGATTTTGTTTCAGTATCTTTTTCCGTATTGGTACGCTTTTTAGCTTTAGGATTGGCTTTCTCATATGCAAGTATTTCTGTTTGACGTACTGAAAGCCCTTCACTAATAATTTTCTCAGCTAAATTTTGTGGATCATCAACGGTTATAAGACAACGTGCATGACCTGCAGAGAGTTGTCCATCAATTAAGAATTGTTGTACTTTTTCTGGAAGTTTTAACAAACGAAGCGTATTTGCAACATGACTACGACTTTTTCCAATAACTTGTGCTAAATCTACCTGTGTATAATCATGTTCATTTAGGAGCATATCATATCCTTTTGCTTCTTCTATAGGATTAAGATCTGCTCGCTGAACATTTTCAATAATAGCCAATTCCAAAGCAGTTTTATCATCTACATCTCGAACAATAACCGGTAATTTATTTAAATTGGCTCGCTGTGCAGCACGCCAACGACGTTCACCAGCGATCAATTCAAACCGATGAGGATAATCTTTTAAAGGTCTTACAATAACAGGTTGGACAACACCGTGCTGACGAATTGATTGTGCTAAATTATCAAGTTCTGAATCAGTAAAATGGCGTCGCGGATTATGTGGATTGCATGAAATAGATTCAAGTGGAACAAATCGTTCAGAAATAGGAGAAACTATATTGGACTCTATAAATTTGTCAGTATTTGATGAACGTGTAAGATCATTGTTTAAACTGATATCCCCAATTAATGCCGCTAATCCACGACCCAGTCTTTTTTTTGATTGATCATCATTCATAATTTTGCTCTTTGAGTTTTCTTATAATTTTTTTACATTTTTAAGCAGCAGCACGTGCTTGTTTTTCACGTTGAATCATTTCTGATGCTAGACGCAAATAAGCTTGGCTCCCAGCACATTTGAGATCATAAAGCAATACAGGTTTTCCAAAAGAAGGCGCTTCTGATACTCTTACATTTCGTGGAATAACAGTACGATAAACTTTATCTCCCATAAAAGAACGTACATCTTCAACAACTTGATTTGAAAGATTATTACGTCCATCATACATTGTTAGAACAATACCTTGAATTTCTAAAGATGGATTAAGTACGGATCGCACTTGTTTTACTGTTTCAAGTAATTGACTTAAACCTTCAAGTGCTAAAAATTCACACTGCATAGGCACTAAAACAGAATCTGCGGCTCCCATAGCATTAAGTGTTAAAAGATTAAGGGAGGGAGGACAATCAATTAAAATATAATTGAATTTTTTTTCCATTTCCGGATCATCATAGAGAGCCTTACGTAAGCGTTGTATGCGATCTTGTGATGAAGAAATTTCCATTTCCACCCCCAAAAGATCAAGTGTAGAGGGAACTATATAAAGATTGGGTACTGCTGTTTTTAAAGCCGCCTGTGTAATTGAAACGCCCGAGACCAAAACATCATAAGAAGACAAAGGACGGTTATTACGATCAATCCCTAAACCTGTACTAGCATTACCTTGTGGATCAACATCCATAATCAGGACATTTTCACCAATAGCTGCTAAAGCTGTTGCAAGATTAATTGCTGTGGTTGTTTTTCCGACTCCACCCTTTTGGTTTGCAATAGCGATAATTCGTGTTTCGCTCATTTTGCTCTACCCTCTATATGACCGAATATGAGAAATTTCTAAAATAACAGAATTTTCATCAACTTTACTTTTATGTTTTAACAGATCAAAGTGCCAATTGGCAGAGGCATTTTTTATTTCTGTAGCGTAATCCCTACCTTTTTGCAAAAGAGCGATTGTTTTTTCTGTTAATAACGGAAAAATAAGTTGTAAAAGAGTATTGAGCGGCGCTAATCCCCGTGCCGTTATAATATCAGATATGGGAATTTTTTGATATACATCTTCAATTCTAGCGTGATAAACTGTTGCTGGAAGATTAAGTTGAGCAATGACTGTTCTCAAAAAAGCAACTTTTTTTCCATTGCTTTCAACAAGATTAATATGTCCTGCTCTTTTTTCTTTCAAAAAGATAGCAATCACAATTGCAGGAAAACCTCCTCCTGATCCTAGATCACACCAATGCAAAGAATGAGAATACAAAGGAAAAATTTGTGCTGAATCTAGAATATGCCGTGTCCATAGATCTGGTATTGTTGTAGCAGATATCAAATTAATATGCGCATTCCATTGAAGTATTAAAGACTCAAACTGAATTAAATTTTCCATCGTTTCACGTGAAACAGAAGGAACAATATTTAATAATTGTTGATATTTTTTTTCTGTAGAAAAATTCATTAAGCTATTTTAGCCTTTTCACGTCGTTTACGTTGAATATATGTAATAATAAGCGATAACGCGGCGGGTGTCATACCATCAATTTTTTGTGCATCAGCAATTGAACGCGGCGACACTTCTTTAATTTTTGATTTAAGTTCATTTGAAAGACCTGAAATTGCTTGAATATCAAGAGAAGAAGGAATTTCTAAACGCTCATCTCTCTGAAGAGAGGCAATATCTTGTGCTTGTTTATCTAAATAAACCGCATATTGTGCTTCAATTTCTAAAGATTCTGCTGTTTTAGAATCAATTGTTTGTAATTGTGGCCAAAAATCTGAAAGACGCTCTAAAGTCATATGAGGATAAGCAAGAAAATCATAAGCCGAACGCCGAATTCCATCATGATTAACGTGTAATCCATGAGCAGAAGCTTCATTAGGTGTTAAAAAAAGATTTTGACATATTGATCGCGCTTGATCAAGCCGTTGTTGTTTTTTCTGATAACATTCCCAACGTATTTTACTAACAATACCCCATTTTTGTGCCAAAGGTGTTAAACGCGCATCAGCATTATCAGATCGTAAAGATAAACGAAATTCAGCACGTGATGTAAACATCCTATAAGGTTCACAAACACCACGTGAAACCAAATCATCAACCATAACACCAATATAAGCAGTAGAACGACTTATAAATATTTCATCTAATTTACCTACTTTACGTGCCGCATTTAATCCAGCTAAAAGTCCTTGTGCTGCTGCTTCCTCATATCCTGTTGTACCATTAATTTGGCCTGCTAAGAACAAACCAGGTAAAGAGCGTAATTCTAAGCTTCTCGTTAATTGTTGTGGATTAACAAAATCATATTCAATAGCATAACCAGGTTGTAAAACTATAGCATTTTCCAATCCTTCAATGGTTTTTAATAGAGAAATTTGTACATCTTCAGGAAGAGAAGTAGAAAGACCATTTGGATAAACAGTATCATCATTTAATCCTTCTGGTTCCAAAAAGATCTGATGTCCATCACGTTCTCCAAATTTAACAATTTTATCTTCAATAGAAGGACAATAACGTGGTCCTAACCCTTCAATATTTCCAGAATATAAAGCAGAACGATAAATATTCTCGCGAATAATTTGATGTGTTTTCTCATTTGTACGTGTTATTGCACATTCAATTTGTTGTTGTTCAATTTTCTCTGTTAAAAGAGAAAAGGGAATGGGATTTTCATCTGCTTGTTGTTTTGGAAGATGATCCCAGGCAATTGTTTTTTTACTCAAGCGAGCAGGAGTTCCTGTTTTTAATCGACCAAGTTTTATATTATAATTTTTTAAACGTTTAGCAAGTTGCACACTTGACTGATCTCCCATCCGTCCAGCAGCCCATGTTTTATCACCAATATGAATAAAACCATTTAAAAATGTCCCTGTTGTTAAAACAACAGCTCCAGATAAAATTGTTCCTTGTTTTTTTAAAATAACACCTGATACACAATTATTTTTAACGACCAGATCAATAACTTCATCCTCAATAAGAGTAAGATTTTCTTGTTCTTTTAATAATTCTTGAATTGCTTTTTTATAAAGTCGTCTATCCGCCTGTGTCCGTGGTCCTCTTACTGCCGGTCCTTTACGTCTGTTAAGTAGTCTAAACTGAATTCCAGCAGTATCTGCTGCTCTTCCCATGAGACCATCCAACGCATCTATTTCACGAACTAGATGCCCTTTTCCAAGACCACCAATAGCAGGATTACACGACATTGTTCCCAATGCTGATATTTTATGTGTAACAAGCGCTGTTTTGGCTCCTACACGCGCTGAAGCTGAAGCCGCTTCACAGCCAGCATGACCACCACCAACAATAACAACATCATATGATTGCATTTAACTCATTCCGTAGAAAATATTCTAAGGTTTCACGTGAAACAGTATATAAATTACATAATCTTTATAATCTGTCTATGAAATAATCAATGTTTCACGTGAATCATTATTTACCAACACAAAACTCTGAAAAAATAATATCGAGTAAATCTTCAACATCAATATCTCCCGTAATTCTCCCAAGAAAATCACTCGCACAACGGAGATGTTCTGCACGTAAACTGAGGTCAAGAGAATGATAATTAAGAGAAAATTCAATCTCTTTAACAGCCTCCTTTAACAATTGAAGTTGTCTTTTACGCGCCGGAACAATATTTCCAATTTCAGAAGCACGATGATAACAAAATGATTCAAGTTCTTTGATAAAATAATCAAAATTTAAACCAGTTAATGCGGAAAATTGTATAGACCAACGCTGATCATTTTTTTCATAAAGATCAAGCTTATTGCCAACACACCATATTTCAGCCGATGTTTCTGGTAAATCAACCTGCTTAGGATTTCCTATATCATAAACCAGAATAACCAAATCAGCTTCCCTAACATGCTGTTTAGCAATTTCTATTCCCATTTGTTCTATTTTATTTTCTGTTTTTCTAAAACCAGCAGTATCCGTTAAAAAAATAGGTAACCCACCAAGAATAATTCTCGTTTCTAAAGCATCACGAGTTGTTCCTTCTTCTTCCGTCACAATAGCAACAGATTTTCCTGAAAGACGATTCATAATGCTTGATTTTCCAGAATTTGGAGCACCAGCAATAACAATTTTTAATCCATCACGTAAAATACTCGCACGCTCTCCTTCAATAATATATTTTCGAAGAGAAGTACAAAGATCCTCAACATCTTCCCAAATTTTATCAGATATTGCTTTAGGAATATCTGCTTCATCAACAAAATCAAGTTCTGCCTCAATAAAAGCACGCGCCTTCATAAGTTTATGACGCCAATCACGATAAAGCGTCGTTAAATGTCCACTTGTACCCATAACAGCTAAACGCCGTTGGCTTTCCGTTTCTGCCTCTATTAAATCAGCAAGACCTTCTGCTTGAACAAGATCTAATTTTCCTTCTATAAAAGCACGACGTGAAAATTCACCTGCCTCTGCAATACGACATCCAGAAAATGTCGACAATTCATCTAAAAAACGATTAACAACTGCTTTTCCTCCATGTAAATGGAATTCTGCACAATCTTCCCCCGTAAAACTATGAGGGGCAGGAAAAAAAACAGTTAAACCAGAATCTAAAAAACTACCATCACGAGCAGTAATATTTCCATAATGCATAAAACGTGCTTTAGGTAAACGACCACAAAGCGTTTTAACTATATCCACAACATGCGGACCAGAAAGCCGAATGACTGCAACCCCTGAAGGTAACAATCCACTCGAAACAGCAAAGATTGTATCCACAGGTTTTATCCTAATAAAAACTTTAATGACTTTACGTATTCATTGAATCAAAAAATTCACTATTGTTTTTTGTTTGCTTTAATTTATCAATCAAAAATTCAATTGCATCTGTGACATTCATAGATGCTAAAATACGACGAAGAACAAAAATTTTATGCAAATCTTGTCGTTCTACCAGAAGTTCTTCCTTACGCGTTCCTGACTTTAAAATATCCATAGCAGGGAAAATACGCTTATCAGCAACTTTTCTATCAAGAACAATTTCTGAATTACCTGTTCCTTTAAATTCTTCAAAAATAACCTCATCCATACGACTTCCTGTATCAATCAAAGCCGTTGCAATAATGGTTAAAGATCCGCCTTCTTCAATATTACGTGCTGCACCAAAAAAACGTTTTGGACGCTGAAGGGCATTTGCATCCACACCACCTGTTAAAACTTTACCCGAAGAAGGAACAACTGTATTATATGCACGCCCAAGACGTGTAATAGAATCGAGGAGAATAACAACATCACGCCCATATTCAACAAGACGTTTGGCTTTTTCAATGACCATTTCTGCCACTTGTACGTGACGTATTGCAGGTTCATCAAAAGTAGAAGAAACCACTTCTCCTTTTACTGAACGCTGCATATCAGTAACTTCTTCTGGTCGCTCATCTATTAAAAGAACAATGAGATAACATTCAGGATGATTAGTAGTAATAGAATGAGCAATATTTTGAAGTAAAACTGTTTTTCCCGTCCGAGGAGGAGCTACAATTAACCCTCTTTGTCCTTTTCCCAATGGAGATATCAAATCAATCACGCGTGATGACATATCTCTCTCTGTAGGATCCTGTATTTCCATTTGGAAACGCTCATTTGAATAAAGAGGTGTAAGATTATCAAAGTGAATTTTATAACGAATTTTTTCAGGTTTTTCGAAATTAATTGTATTAATTTTAAGGAGAGCAAAATAACGTTCTCCCTCTTTTGGACTGCGTATAAGACCTTCAATTGTATCACCTGTTTTTAAAGAAAACGACTGTATTTGTGCAGGTGAAAGATAAATATCATCCGGACCTGGAAGATAATTAGCATCAGCAGATCTCAAAAATCCAAATCCGTCTTGTAAAACTTCAACAACACCCTCTCCTATGATTTCTACATCTTGTAGAGCAAGTTTTTTCAAGATAGCAAACATTAATTCTTGTTTGCGCATAAGGGAGGCATTTTCAACTTCTAATGTTTCAGCAAAAGAAACAAGTTCAACCGGATTTTTGCTTTTAAGCTCTTGTAGTTTCATTTTTTGCATGAAATATGCTCTTTGTAATTTAGGAGAAGATTATCTTAAATAATTTATGGAAATTTATGAATGAAATATTCTTAAGAAAAAAATATTTTACACTCAATTTTTTCAATCTGCAAGTACCATTTATATGAAATTTATTCCTGTGATATTGAGTAATTATATGAAAAACTTTTTAAAATATAAAAATACAAATAGTATTTAATTATTTTATAACAAAAATGTGAATTAAAGTTATAGCATTAATGAAACACTATTCAAAAGTATTTTTCACAGAAATTTATATTAATAAATTTATATTAAAAGAGAGATTCTTCTTATTTATAACTGTGTTTAGTGTGGATTATTATTTATCCTCAATTTTATCCACAAAAGGAAATAAAAAAAGAATAAAAATAACACTATCTTAAAGATATTATCCCCATTTTTTTTATAAAAGGAATTAATTTATCACAAGCATTTTATTTGTGCATAAAAACGGAGAATTTTTCCTAAATTTTAGTTTTATAAAAAACGGCAAGGATATATACACATATCTTAACAAGGAGTTAAAATTTTTGTGATAAAAGAAAAAAAGTTCTTTCATTTACACATGCTTTCTGATGCAACGGGAGAAACATTAATCTCTGTTGGAAGAGCTGTAGCATCACAGTATGCAATGAGTCAGGCAACAGAACATATCTATCCTATGATTCGTAATAAAATGCAGTTACAAAAAGCTCTTGATGAAATACAACAAGAGCCAGGTATTGTTCTTTACACAATGATTGATGAAGAATTTAAACTTCTCCTTCAAAAAAGGTGTAAAAAAATAAAAGTTCCCTGTATTGATATATTGCATCCTGTTTTAAATGCTTTTCAGTCTTACCTTGGAATGCCAACACATTTACGTGCGAGCGCACAACATGATCTTAATGCAGATTATTTTCGCCGTATTGAGGCACTGGATTTTACAATAGAACATGATGATGGACAATCTTCCAGTAGCTTATCCGAAGCAGATGTGATCCTTGTGGGAATTTCAAGAACATCTAAAACACCAACAAGTATCTATTTAGCAAATCGCGGAATAAAAACGGCTAATGTTCCTCTTATTCCTAATATTGATTTGCCAGAATCCCTTTTAGAGGCAAAAAATTCTTTAATTATTGGTTTAATTGCTTCAGCTGAAAGAATTTCACATATTCGCCAAAATAGAGATTTGGGAGAAGGTTTTGCTCTTGATAGTTATACAAATCGTATCAACATAGCTGAAGAATTAATCTATGCAAAACGCATTTGCGAACGTTTTGGTTGGCCTATTATTGATGTCACAAGACGCTCTATTGAAGAAACTGCTGCTGCAATATTTGAACTTTTATCACGATTTCGTGAAGGAAAATGAGAGAAAATTCTTATGAATGCAGATACATTAATATTAGCATCTCTTAGTTTGTATCGTGCAAAATTATTAAAAAAAGCAGGTTTAAATTTTTTCATTGAAGGGGCTTCTTTTGATGAAAGAGAAGTAGAAAAAAAAGCAAAAGAAAAAACACCTAAAGAACTCAGCTGTTTTCTTGCGAGCGCAAAAGCAAAAAATGTTTCAGATCGTTTTCCTGATGCTTTCGTTATTGGTTGTGATCAAGTGCTTGATTTGGAAGGTAAAGTTTTTCATAAAGCAACAAATATTAAGGAAGCACATCAACGTTTATGTAAGTTATCAGGAAAAACCCATTCTCTTCATAGTGCAGTAGCTTTATTTAAAAATGGTCAAAAAATTTGGGTTGAAGCTTTTAGTGCACATATGTCTGTTCGTTTGCTCTCGTCAGAATTTATTGAACATTATTTAGCACGCGTAGGAAAAGATGTTCTAAATAGCGTGGGAGTATATCAAATTGAAGGGGAAGGGATTCATCTCTTTGAAAAAATTGATGGAGATTTTTTTACCATTGTTGGTTTACCTTTGCTACCTCTACTTATAAAACTACGTCATTTAGGAATTATTGATGGTTGACTTAACAATAAAAAAAACAAATTATCCGCGTGCTTTTGTTGTTGGTTATCCAATTAATCATTCAAAATCGCCAAAAATTCACAATTTTTGGCTTAAGCAATATGGTTTACAAGGAGAATATCTTGCACAAGAAGTAACATCTGAAGAATTCAGTCATTTTATTGCGTCTTTACAAAAAATAGGCTTTTGTGGAGGAAATGTTACTTTGCCTTATAAACAGGAAGCTTTTCGTTTAGCAGATTATAAAGATGAGAAAGCAACAATGATTGGTGCTGTTAATACACTTTGGTATGAAGGAGATAAGCTTTGTGCCACGAATAGTGATGCCTATGGTTTTAGTGCTAATCTTGATGATTTTTCATCTGATTGGGGAGGGGAAACAGCTCTTGTTTTTGGAGCAGGTGGTGCCGCACGCGCTATCATATATGCCTTAAAAAAACGCGGATTCGAACAGATTTATTTGATTAACCGTACAAAACAACGCGCTGATAATTTAGCTCAGCATTTTGGAAAATTCATTAAAGTTTACGATTGGCATAAAATCCATGAAATACTTCATCAAGCTGATTTGATTGTTAATACAACATCTATTGGCATAAAAAATCCAGAAGAAAAAAGTGATTCTTTTTTTTGTGATTTTCATAAAGCAAAAAAAACGGCGTTAGTAACAGATATTATTTATACACCATTGATAACTCCTTTTTTACAACGGGCAAAGGCTTGTGATCTCAAGACAGTTGATGGGCTTGGAATGCTTCTACATCAGGCTGTTATAGGGTTTGAACAGTGGTTTGGAATAAGGCCACAGGTAACAAAAGCTTTACGGACAGCCATTTTAGAGGATATGAGTGAAAAGAAAGAATGAAAATCATAGGATTAACGGGATCAATTGCTATGGGAAAATCAACAGTTGCTGATTTTTTCAAGCAAGCGGGTATTTCTGTTTTTAGTGCTGATGAAGCAGTACAACAGCTTTATAAAAGTGAGCCAGCTTTGTCATTTATAGAGCGTATTTTTCCTGGTGTTGTTGAAAACGGTGAAGTTAACCGTTTAAAACTTTCTGAAATTTTGATTGATGATAAGGAAAAATTACAAGCATTAGAAAAAATAATTCATCCTTTGGTGCAAGAAAAAGAAAGGGAATTTATTGATATAGCGCGTAAACAAGGGGAAAAATTAGTTATTCTTGATATTCCACTTCTGTTTGAAAAAAATGGTGAAAGTCGTGTGGATAGCGTTATTGTTGTTTCTGCTCCAGAAGAAATACAAAAAGAACGTGTAATGATTCGCCAAGGTATGAATGAGAAAAAATTTGCCTTTATCAATGCTCAACAAATGCCGGATGAAAAAAAACGAGAACGTGCTGATTTTATTATTTATACAGGGAAAGATTTAGAGAATACACGTCAACAGGTTTTTGATGTGATAAAAAAACTAAAGAATTGAAGTCATGCGGGAAATTATTTTTGATACAGAAACAACAGGTTTAGATAAAGAAAAAGATCGCATAATCGAAATTGGTTGTGTAGAAATGGTTGATCGTTATCTTACGGGGCGCCAATTTCATGTTTATTTAAACCCTGAAGGCGTTATTATTCCTGATGAAGTTGTAGCAATTCACGGATTAACCAATGAACGCCTAAAAAACGAGAAAAGTTTTAGTGATATTGTTGATGAATTTTTGGAATTTATCAAAGGCGCGACAATGATTGCGCATAATGCGAGTTTTGATATTGGTTTTATTAATGCAGAATTAAAACGCGTCAACAAACCGCTCATCAGTGTTGATAATATTCTTGATACATTGGCTATGGCACGGCGTAAATTTCCTATGGGTCCTAATTCTCTTGATATTTTATGCAAACGTTTTGGAATTGATAACAGCCATCGTATTCTTCATGGTGCTTTGCTTGATGCAGAGATTCTAGCCGATGTCTATATTGAACTGATCGGTGGAAAGCAAGGTGTATTGGGTTTTGATAACAAAAGGGGACTTGATGAACATATCCAGAATGATAAAGATACATCTTATGCAGTTAAAATTCGCCCACAGGTTTTACCTTCAAGATTGAGTCCGCAAGAAAAAAGGTTGCACGCTGATTTTATCAACAATATGGGTGAAAAAGCTCTGTGGAATAACTTCAAAATTCATGAATAACATCATCTTTTCTCTAAAAAAATCACTCTTTAAATTAAAGAATATGGATGTCAAAAAAAATGGTCGTTGTGGGGAGGGGAACACCACAACGACCCTGTCGCTACATCGTACCTCAGCTATCATAGGAGGAGCAAAATGAAAGCTATTAATCCTGTAACAGCAAAGAAAAGCTCTAGGTACTTAATATAAAGTGCAACGACTTCATGTCTTATGGAAAGAAAAAATGGCTTTTTAGAGGCAAAATGAAAAAATAAAAATAAAAGTGAAAAAAATATATACAGGTAATTTGCTTTTTAGCTGAAATGGAGAAATAGAATTGTCATGAAAGCAACAGATCATCTTTTTTTGGTTGACGGATCAGGCTATGTTTTTCGTGCTTATTATGCTTTGCCGCCTTTAAAACGTAAAAAGGATGGACTTCCTGTAGGAGCAGTAGCTGGTTTTTGTAATATGCTATGGAAATTACTTTGTGATGCTCGTAATACAGCTACGGGTGTTGTTCCAACGCATTTTGCTGTTATTTTTGATTATTCATCTGATACTTTTCGGAAACAAATTTATCCTGAATATAAAGCAAATCGCGCTGAACCTCCTGAAGATCTAATTCCTCAATTCGCGCTAATACGCCAAGCAACGAAGGCTTTTAATTTACCTTGTATTGAAAAGGAAGGCTTTGAAGCGGATGATTTAATTGCTACCTATGCAAAATTGGCAACAAAGGTTGGGGCAAAAACAACCATTATTTCTTCTGATAAGGATCTTATGCAACTCGTAAATACGCATGTATCTTTGTATGATGGAATGAAAGACAAGCATATAGGTATCTCAGAAGTTGTAGAAAGATGGGGTGTTGCGCCTGAAAAAATGATTGATTTACAAGCATTAATTGGAGATTCAACGGATAATGTACCGGGTATTCCAGGCATTGGTCCAAAAACTGCAGCTCAGTTGTTAGATCAGTTTGATTCTCTTGATCTTTTATTGCAAAACGTAAAAGAAATTAAACAAACAAAACGGCGTGAAAACATTCAAGCTTATAGAGAACAAGTTAAAATTTCTCGTGAACTTGTTAGGCTTAAAACAGATGTTCCTATAGATAATGATTTAGATGATTTTATTTTGGAGCCACAAGATGGTCCACGTTTAATTGCTTTTTTGAAAGCGATGGAATTTTCAACATTAACGCGTCGCGTGGCAGAGGCGACGTCATGCGATGCAGCTGTTATTGATGCACTTGATATAGATGTTGAATGGGAAAAACTGAGCCATGGGCATGATTCTGATATCAAGAATATTGAGCGCACATCTCTTCACAATTTTTCTGAAAATTCTCCACAAGTTTTTGCACAAAAACGTAAAGATCAAGCACTGACTCAAAAAATTACAAGAGATGCTTATACAACAATTCTTGATGAGGAAGTTTTAAAAGAGTGGTTATCACAAGCACAAGAGCAGGGTTTTTTTGCATTTGATATCAAAACAACATCTCTTGATCCGATGCAAGCAAAGCTTGTTGGTTTTTCATTCGCATTACAGCCGGAAAAAGCAGCTTATATACCTCTTGAACATTTTGATGAAGGAGAAGAGGACCTTTTGAGGGGTGGGCGCATTGCCTCGCAGATTGAGACCCAAAAAGCTTTAGCACTTTTAAAACCGATATTAGAAGATTCAGCGGTGTTAAAAATTGGTCATAATATAAAATATGATTGGTTGGTGATGAAGCAATACGACATTATGATAAGCTCTTTTGACGACACCATGCTTTTATCATATGCTTTTGATGCTGGAACGTTAACCCATAATATGAATGATTTGTCTGAACGTTGGCTTGAGCATAAACCAATTGCCTATAAAGATTTAACGCATAACGGAAAAAAAATTACTTCTTTTGCACAAGTAGATTTAAAACAAGCAACTCTTTATGCGGCGGAAAATGCTGATATAACGCTACGTCTTTGGCAAGTATTGAAACCGCAACTTGTTGCTCGTGGAATGACAAAAATTTATGAGCGTCTTGATCGCCCCCTTGTAGAAGTTCTTGCAAGAATGGAAAAACGTGGAATTCTTATTGATCGGCAGATTTTATTGCGTCTTTCAGGAGAATTGGCACAAGCTGCTTTGATTCTAGAAGAGGAAATTTATAAACAAGCTGATGAAAAGTTTAATCTTGCTTCGCCAAAGCAATTAGGGGATATCCTTTTTGGTAAAATGGGATTGCCTGGAGGCGCTAAAACCAAGGGTGGACAATGGTCAACTTCTGCACAGACCTTAGAAGAGTTAGCTGCTGAAGGTCATATTTTACCGCGTAAAATTATTGAGTGGCGTCAACTCACAAAGCTAAAATCTACCTATACAGATGCCTTGCCTTCTTATATTTTTCCAAAAACAGGGCGAGTTCACACGAATTATTCTTTGGCAATAACATCAACAGGGCGGTTATCATCATCAGAGCCAAATTTGCAAAATATTCCAGTGCGAACTGCTGAAGGACGTAAAATTCGAACAGCTTTTATTGCTCCCAAAGGACATGTGTTACTTTCTGCTGATTATAGTCAGATTGAATTGCGCATTCTTGCACACATTGCGGATATAAAAGCATTAAAAGAAGCTTTTGCTAAAGGGCATGATATTCACGCTATAACGGCATCACAAATGTTTGGTGTTGCGATAGAAGGAATGCATTCAGATATACGACGGCGTGCAAAAGCGATTAATTTTGGTATTATTTATGGTATTTCAGCTTTTGGATTAGCCAATCAATTGGGAATTTCACGCCAAGAAGCAGGTCGTTATATTCAACTGTATTTTGAAAGATTTCCAGGAATTAAAGATTATATGGAGAAGACCAAAATCTTTGCACGTGAAAATGGTTATGTAGAAACAATTTTTGGACGTCGTATCCATTATCCAGAAATAAAAGCAAAGAATGTAAAAATTCGTTCTCTTAATGAGCGAGCAGCTATCAATGCTCCAATTCAAGGTTCTGCGGCCGATATTATTCGCCGCGCTATGATACATATGGAAGATGCTTTAAAAGAAGAAAAACTATCAGCAAAAATGTTGCTGCAAGTGCATGATGAACTGATTTTTGAAGTACCAGAAGAAGAAAGTAAAAGAACCATGGCTGTTGTTAAAAATGTTATGGAAAATGCTACAATGCCGGTTTTATCTTTATCTGTACCGCTTGAAGTAAAAGTCATGACGGCTCAAAATTGGGATGAAGCACATTAATTTTTTTATTTATTTTTAAGAATGTTGATTGCGTTGGAAAGATTAAGATAGGCTTTGATAGGCAAATGATCTGAAGCAATACGTGCAAGCGGTGAATGATGATTTTCAATACTTGTTACCAATTGGTGGGGAAAAGAAAAAACGCGATCAAGGGCTAACAAAGGAAAGCGAGAGGGAAAGCTTGGTACAACTTCAAAAGTGCTATCAAAATAGGGAGAAAAATGATTTAAAGATGAGCCTTTTCCCATCCGCCATTCATTAAAATCTCCTATGAGGAGTGTAGGCATAAGAGAGCGTTTTTGAAAAATTTCAAGGAGCATTTTTGTTTGTTGTTTACGAGAGTAACGTAATAAGCCAAAATGAGCCGCAATAATACGAATAGGGCCTGCTGCCATTTCCAACTCTACAACTACAGCCCCACGTGGTTCAATACTAGGAAGAGTGACTTGTAAAGTATCACGTACATATCCCTTTCGCAAAAAAAGAGCATTCCCATGCCAACCATGGCCATGAGGTGACATAGTATTAAGAGGTACAGGAATCAAACCGGTTTCAGCTTTTAATAGCTGAAGATTAATCAAACCGATACGTTCTCCAAAACGTTTATCTGCTTCTTGAAGAGCAAGGATATCAACTTGTAATTCAGTAATAACACGGACAATTCTTGTAGGATTAAAAATTTTATCAACACCTACACATTTATGCACATTATAGGAAGCAACGGTCAGATCATAATTACTATTTTGATTGATGATGTTTGATTGATGATGAGAGCGGCTGTGAATTGCATTTAAAAGGGAGTTATGGAGTTTTTGTTGGATAAAACCGGTAAACCAAGGGAATTTTTGCTTATAAGGTATTTTTGTCATTTTGCGAAAAGAATAGTCTCTAAGAGGCCAAGAGTAAAAACTTACACTAAAAACAAAAGAACCTTGTCTCTTTTAGAAACAAGGTTCTTTAATTAAGTTATGATTTTTGCAATCAATCACGGTTTGAGCCAAGAAACTGTAGCAAGAAAACAAACATATTGATGAAATCAAGATAAAGATTCAACGCGCCCATAATAACTTTACGTCCTCTGGTGTCGCTTTCATCTCCTTCGTAATACATCAACTTAATGCTCTGGGTATCGTAGGCTGTCAAACCAGCAAAGATAAAAACACCAATCACAGAGATAGCAAATTGCAAAGCGCTTGATCCAAGAAAAATGTTCACAATCATGGAAAGCAGCAAGCCGATCAATCCGATGAATAAGAATGAACCGATTGCTGTGAGATCACGCTTTGTTGTGTATCCATAAAGTGAAAGAGCTCCAAAAGTTGCGGCGGAAATGACAAAGGTTTGCACAACACTTTCTGTCGTATAGCGCAAAACAATTGAAGACAGTGAAAGACCAACCAGAGCAGCATAACCAAAAAAGAGACTACGAGCAGCATTTGTGCTCAATGTATTAATTCTAAAACTGAGGAATAAAACTGCTATGAGTGGTGCAAACATAACAATATAAGAGAATGGTGATGTATAAAATGTTACTCCAAATGGTGTTAGATAAACACTGCTATTGATTTGAGCTGCTGCTTGGTTCATATCTGTTGTCGTTGCTAATGATACAATTGCATAAGCGGCAGCAGCTGTAATAAGCAAACCAATGGCCATTGTATTATAGACACCCAACATATAGTCGCGTAATCCCTGATCAATTGATGCATCGGCATGAGAAGCAGGTGCCGAACGTAAATCTTTAAAATTAGCCATAATATAAAATCCTTTAGCATATGTTCCGTCAGGTATAGGGCTTTAAAAGTGTCTCTGTCATTACACAGATAAGCTTGGCATAAGCCTTAATTGGGCAAATACAAAAACCCTCAAGAATCACTGACAGAATTCCAGTATACCTGCCCTTATTATGGCAATTTATTTAAAAATTACAAGAGATTTATATAAGCAAGGAACCTTACAAATTGGTAAGGAAAGAGTTCATTTTAATAAAAAATATTTCCATTTTTGCCATATTTTTGCAAGATAAAAAGACTATACTTAAGAATTTTCTATTATTCACGGGAATATGTAATACAATCATTTATAAAATATCCACTATCTTTACGCTTATAAGAAAAGCGGCAAGTATCATTGCACTATTTTTCAGCCTCAGATTATTGCATCTGTTTTGTATGGTTAGAAGACCTATTGAATTAGATTTTTATATAATATATTGATATATAATGATAAATTGTCTTTTTTGAATGCTAAATGACACTCCGAAAATCGTAAGATTCTCTGGTTGCAAATCTGCTTATTTAAATCAATCAAGATTATTGATTTGCTTGTGTCTTGCAAGAAACATGGTTTTAATGGATTCAGCATGAACAGATTCCAAATAAAAGAGATTTAGGATATTAAAGGCTCCCATTCAATAGGAAAAACGGTATTTTATATTTATAATCAATATGTTGCTTTAACAAGACACCGTTGAAAATAGTTAAAAAAAATGTTTTTTATTAAACAATATATAAAATAAAAAAGGAGAGCTTTTAAACGAAGTACTTAAGAAAGGCTCTGTAAAAACGATACCTGTAAAAACTAAAGAAACATGCGAAAAGCAATTGTTCTAATCAAATAAACAGAACTTTAAATGCTGTGAAATATTTCCTCAAAATTATGATGTAGGACACATGGATAAAAAATATTGATTTCTATATGAGTTTATTTCTTTTGCATTAACCAAGTGTAGAATGTAAGGTTGAAAAGAAAATAAGAGCTTATAATTTTATGAAAAGAAACACGTGAAATAACGAGCAACAAGAACTGATTAAGAAAAATCAATGTGTAATCATACTTGTGATGGTCAATAATCTCTATTTTCTAAAGAAATGAGTATATCAATGAGAAGATGTACTGTTGGAATGACGTTTTGCTTTCATCCAAGTACGCAATTCTTCAATGAGGATGGCAATAACACCGAGAGTGATAAAACTATCTGCAAGATTGAAAATAGCAAAATAAAAAATATCATCAATATGAAAAAGTATATAATCAGTGACATGATGAAAGCGAATACGATCAATGAGATTGCCGATTGCTCCCCCAATAATAAGAATAAGGCCAAAGCGCATTAAAGACTTATTATATTCAGTATTTTTCCATAACCATAGAAGGAAGATAATCACA
The DNA here is from genome assembly GCF_042194715.1 of Bartonella sp. CM120XJJH. Classification (NCBI taxonomy): domain Bacteria; kingdom Pseudomonadati; phylum Pseudomonadota; class Alphaproteobacteria; order Hyphomicrobiales; family Bartonellaceae; genus Bartonella; species Bartonella sp. CM120XJJH. The sequence continues at coordinate 59,644 of NZ_JBHINE010000001.1, forward strand.
ATGATCGTGATGGCGATGATTCCCCACTGAGAAAAGGAAGAAAAAAACGAAAATGCAATGCCAGAATTGCGCACATGATAAAGGGAAAGAAAAGGAATAAGCGAAATTTCTGTTCCTAAGGGCATATTGTGCATAATCCAGTATTTGACAACTTGATCAAGTACTACTGTCAAAGCCAAGCCCAAGAGAAGAAAAGGGAGTGATTTACGAATCATGTTTTTCCTCAGATGGTTCCAGTATTAAATAGGGGCGACGGATTTCATAAAGCATAACAGCTGTTGCTACAGCTAGATTAAGCGAGTCTGCTCGTCCGCTTTGTGGAATACGCGTAAGTTTATCACACCGATTTGTAAGAAGATCTGATAATCCCTGTTTTTCATTCCCCATTAAAAGGATAATAGGGCCATTTTTGAAATCAAGTGTGCGATAATCCTGAGACCCTTTGAGATGTGTTCCAACGACCATACCTTTAAAGTGAGAAGACCAATTTAAAAAGGCGCTTTCATCAAAACGATAAAGTGGTACAGAGAAAATAGACCCCATGGTTGCACGGACCGTTTCAGGCGAGAAAGGGTCTGTTGTTTCGCCAATTAAAATAACACCTTTAGCACCTACAGCATCAGCGGTTCGAATAATGGTACCAAGATTTCCAGGATCACGTACACGATCAAGCGCGATGTAAACATCTTTAATCTGTCCTTTTATCATTTCAAAAGAGTGCCATTTTTGCTTGAAAATACCAATAACTGTTTGTGGATTATCGCGTCGGGTAAGTGATTCCATAACCTTTTGTGAGGCTTTAATAACAAAACCACCGTTGGCTACAGCACGTGCAGCAGTATTTTCGATAGCAGCATTACCAATTTTACTTTTAGAAAAAATAAGCGTCTGTATTGTCCAGCCGAGATCGAGAGCATCAATGACTAATTTCAATCCCTCTGCCATGAAAAGACCTTCTCTATTACGATTTTTCTTTTGGCTAAGTGCTTTAAGATCTTTTATGATGGGGTTGCTAAGAGAGGTAATTTCTTTCACTCTGCCAGTTTTGGGTCTACACATATTCAAGCAATCCAACGGCTAAAAAGAGAAGTAGAAAGAGCACGTCCTGCAACTTCTTCACGCAAAATGAGTTCTCCTGATTCGACCGTACCATCAAGATTTACAAATGCATCACGCATTAAAGCATGAAGTGCAAAGAAGGAAGCACGAATAGAATAAGCTGTAAGGACAACAGAGAGCGGTTTATCAGAGAGAAGTTTACGACAATTTGTGATCATAGCGGGCAAATGATCAAACAGTTGCCAAATTTCACCATGGGGTCCACGCCCATAAGCGGGAGGATCAAGAAGAATCATGTCATAGCTTTTCTTACGACGCAGTTCACGCTCGACAAATTTCATAGCATCATCGCAAATCCAGCGAATAGAATGATCTGGTAATCCTGCTCTTTCTTGATTAGCTTTTGCCCACGCAATGGCTTTTTTAGAAGCATCAACATGGGTAACATTCGCACCCGCTCGCGCCCCAATCAAAGAGGCGATACCTGTATAGCCAAAAAGATTCAACAATTTTATAGGACGTTCGGCTTTAACAATTTGTTCTTCCATAGAGCGCCAATGGGCATCTTGTTCAGGAAAAACCCCCACATGCCGAAAGGAAGTAAAACGGCCTAGAAAAGACAATCCATTCCAAGCAAGAGTCCATGTTTCATCGAGTGGCTTTTTAGGAAAATGCCAACGACCAACCCCTTCTTCATCAAGGTTTCCTGTGAAAATAGCATCAACATCAGCCCATTGTTTTTGTGGTAAAGCGGGTTTCCATAGTGCTTGACCTTCTGGTCGAATAATGCGGTAAGCTCCATAACGTTCTAATTTTTGTCCATGACCAGAATCAATGAGAGCATAGTTTTCGCTTATACCCGTTTCTAAAATAAGGGGCAGCTTTTCCTGCGGATATCTATTGTTATGGGAAGATTGAAAGCATTGTGCGGGCATGTTTTGTATCACGGTTGAGGTATGAAAATATATTATAAAGTTCTTAAGTGTTTCGTAAAAGTGCAAAAGAGCTAAAATCAATTAAAATATGTATAAAAAAGAAAAAGAGCACTTTTAACTCTGTACTGAATATCAAATACAGAGAGAAAAGATTTCATTTAAATACCATTACACCAGATTTGTGATAGACGTTTTCAATTTTTCAATCTCGGCGTTACTTTTTTTGAGAGCTTTTTTGTATTTGTGATAGGAAAACCAACTGATCAGATTTCCTAATAAAATACCAAAACCAAAGAAAATAAAGAGCCATATAAAGAGGGGAGCATGATAAGTAAAACTTTCAGAATCTGCTCGAAAAGGATCAAGGGTTAACGGAACCATTTGACGATTAGCCACGATAAAAACAATCAAAAACGCTGCGAGAATCACACCGATACTTGTTAGAAGAATACGTTTAATTATCATAAGTTTCTCACTGATTAAGACGGTCGCGTAAATCCTTGCCAGTTTTAAAAAAGGGAATCCACTTCTCTTCAACAGAAACGGCTTCACCTGTTCGTGGATTACGTCCATTACGGGCTGAACGGCTTTTTACAGAAAAAGCTCCAAATCCTCGAAGTTCAACGCGATTGCCATTTGCAAGTGCTGTTGAAATTTCCTCAAAAATAGCGTTTACAATATTCTCCACATCCCGTTGAAAAAGATGCGGGTTATGACGAGCGATAATTTGCACGAGCTCTGATTTTACCACAATAGCCTCACTTTCACACAAATTTTTTTCGTAATTGTGCACTTCATGCATATTACAATATATAAACGGATAAAAGCAAAATAAAACCAAGAAAAAACAAATTGCAAGAAACAAAATTTGAAAATACCTTCTATAAAGGTTATACAGATTAAAAATGCGGAGTATTTAAGAGATTAGGAGAGTATGTCCGTACACAATCATTATGAAGCTTTTCCAACGCAATCATCTTTTGGAGATGTTTTTAAAAAAGCATCCCGTCATTCGCGTCGCATTAGCATATTAAAAATTTTTTTACCTCTTTTAGCGTTGATTTCAGCGCTGGTTTTTTGCTGGTTTACGTTTTTCTTGGTTCCTGTTACTTCTGATTCTACGCCTTTGAATCATGAAGAAAGTGGCGTGATGAATTTGACGATGCTCAATCCAAAATTAGAAGGGTATACGCGTGCTCATGAACCTTATTGGCTTAAAGCAGAAAAGGCATTTCAAGACCATACACACGCTGGAATGATTGGATTGCAAAACATTACAGCTAAAGCATTTATGGGCCAACAAAGACAGGTTTTTCTCGCAGCGCAAGGGGGGGTTTACGATAACATTAATGGTTTTTTACAGTTGGACAAGCCATTTACCATTACGACGAATGATGGGATGATGGTACAGTTTATGTCAGCTAGTATTAACTTATCCGAGGGACAGTTAAAAACAGATCAACGTGTTAATATTCAGCAAGCTGGTTTGCATCTTGCCGCAAACGCCTTACAAATTCGAGAAAAAGGAAAAAACATGTATTTCCATGGTGGTGTGCATCTAGTGTTTCAAAAGCAATGACGCAATATCAATACGAATCTTTAGAGGATATTTATAAAGAGAAGTACATGTATATACAAACAGAAGAATTGAAATAATGAAATCATACAAAAGATGGATAGGTGTGATGTTGGCTTTTAGCATGGGAATGTTAGGAGGAGGAGCTGTTCTAGGATATGCTGAAGTGGCCCATTTTGGAATAAGTCTATCAAGCGACAAAGAACCGGTAGAACTTCATGCAGATTCTTTGGAAATACGTGATAAAGAAGGGATAGCGCTTTTTAAGGGTGATGTTTCAGTGGTGCAAGGTGAACGTCTTTTAAGAACGGCAGAATTAGTTGTTTACTACGATAAAGCATATAAAGAAATTGATAAAAACAAGAAAGATACAAAGGCATCATCTGTTTCTTTATTTGGTTCATCAGGTATACAAAAAATGGAAGCTTTGGGAGAAGTTTATATAAAAATTGCTACGCAAATTGCTACGGGTGATAAAGGCGTTTTTGATGGAAAGTCAAAAATGATGAGTTTGACAGGGAATCATGTTGTGTTAACTGATGGTGACAATGTGGCAACGGGGTGCAAACTAACGGCAAATATGGAAAGCGGAAAGGCTTTTTTAGAAGGTTGTGAGACGCCTAAGAAAAAGGGTCGTGTTTCCATTATTTTAAAACAAAATCAAAAGAATGGCCATTAAGATTTCATGTTTGGAATCAAAAGAAAAAAACAGACCGATAGGTATAATCTTGAAAGTGAAGCTTCAAAAAATCCCTTAAAAGGGACCTTGATTGCCAGTAATTTGATTAAAGTTTATCGAGGAAGACGAACTGTTAATGGTGTTTCTTTTGGCATTCGTACAGGAGAAGCTGTTGGCATTTTAGGGCCCAATGGGGCAGGTAAAACAACTTGTTTTTATATGGTTACGGGGCTCATAAAATCTGATGGAGGATCCATTAAAATTGATGGATTTGATATTACGCATCTTCCGATGTATCGACGTGCGCGTTTGGGTATTGGATATCTTCCACAGGAGGCTTCTATTTTTCGTGGTCTTTCAGTAGAAAATAACATTAAAGCTGTTTTAGAGGTCGTTGAAAAAGATCGCCTTAAACAGCGTGAAGAGTTAGATAGCCTTTTACATGAATTTAAAATTGATCATTTACGTAAAATGTCTGCACTTTCGTTATCTGGAGGTGAACGTCGGCGACTTGAAATTGCGCGCGCTTTAGCTTCTCGTCCCCATTTTATGTTACTTGATGAACCATTTGCAGGAATTGATCCTATAGCTATTTTCGATATTCAACAACTTATTCGTCATCTAACTAGGCGTGGCATTGGTGTTTTAATAACGGATCATAATGTGCGTGAGACATTAGGGCTTGTCGATCGCGCTTATATTATTCATACAGGGCGGGTATTAGTTCACGGCTGTCCTAATGATATTATCAACAACGTTGATGTACGCAGGATTTATTTGGGAAATCAGTTTTCCCTTTGATTTTACAGTTTTCACGAGTTTCGATTTAATTTTAATCAAACATTATTACTGAAAATCTCCTTATTTATGCCAAAACTTCTTTTATGACTATAACCTTAGAATGTTTTTATTGAGTGGTGAAAAAGGATTCATCATTAAAGGGTTAGTTTGTTGTTTTATAAGTTTAGCTTACTCATGATTGTATCATAGAAAAAATATCACTAGATTAACTTGATAATGAGTGATAAACGAAGCTCGCAATAAATGCGTGTATTATTGAAAGGTAAGAGATGTTTATCATATTTTTCTCTGTCGAATCAAATAATATATCGATGATGCTGTTTTAGGTATTTTGATGGGAGCACCGGTTATTCAATGTGAGTTGTCGTATTTTATTGTTTTATATGGCCTATTTAAAAATAGGAGCTCAGCTACAGATATCAGGCTAAATCTATAAATTTTTAAAGTAATCATTAAATCTCTAAAACCTTTATATTCTTGTTATAAGGCGATATTCAAGCTATACAGTAATTTTCAAAGTAAAGGTCCATTTTGCGCAGTACGCTTTTCATCTTAATTTAAGGGATCATTTTTAAAGAAAGAAAAACTCTGATGGCGAATTATACATCAACCCTTATGACAAGTTTAATAAATTTATGAATAATGACCTTTTCTAGAGTCGTAAGGAAATTAACTTTATGAACAACTTCATTTCTTCGTTTTCTCATGCCGTTAATGAGGAGCTAAATACTATTTATTGTTCTGTTAAAAGTGATATGACATGTATTGAGTTATCACCTGCTATAAATTGAAAAATAAAACACATGCGATGTTGCGAAAAGTGAAAAACATTAAATGTCTATACCGTTTATAGGTTTATTTATGAGCATTTGAGCGTGTAAGAGGAAAATTAAAGTATGAATTTGAGTGAGTTAATAGCACCGGAAGCGATCATTCCGGCTCTTAAGGCTAATTCGAAAAAACAAGTTCTACAAATTTTAGCAGAAAAGGCTTCTAAGCTGACAGGTCTTAGTGAGCATGTAATTTTTGATGTTGTTTTGCAACGCGAGAAGCTTGGTTCAACGGGTTTGGGTGGTGGTATTGCGATTCCTCATGGGAAATTACCTAATATTAATCGGATTATTGGTATATTTGCACGTCTTGAAAGTCCTGTTGATTTTGAAGCTCTCGATGACGAACCTATAGATCTTGTTTTTCTCCTTTTGGCACCTGAAAATGCTGGTGCAGATCACTTAAAAGCTTTATCACAGATTGCACGTGTTTTGCGTCATGCTGATGTTGTGCAAAAGTTGCGCAATACGCATAATGCCAATGCGCTTTATGCTTTATTGATTCAAACTTCAGAATCAAATGCAGCTTAAAAGGTATTATGGGTGTATAAATTGCGAGGTATGCATCACAGAGCGTGGGAAATAATATAATTTGCATCTTAAGACTAATAACAAAAGATTATGTCATGAGATTTAAAAAATAATTTCTAAGTGAACCTTCTTGTTAAAGAATAAGCAACAAAAACGAAGGACTTGTCCTTTCTTGTTCTCGTATATTAAAGCATCTAATTATTATGTTCGTGGATTCTTTTATCCTGTTATACTGTAAAAACACTATCGTTTGAGGTGTGGTGAGATAAATCCTGTAAGTCTTCTTAATATATTAAGTGCTTTTAGAGTGCGTAGTAAATATTCTTGAGTAGGACTTGTCTATAGATCCTTTAGTTAAGTGAATCACATGAGTGGGAAGGCAAGAGGAGACCGCTCGACAAGAATACAAACTTTTTCAGTCAAGATTGGATTAAGAATCTTCGTTCTTTGAGGCTGGAGAAGAAATCAATAGGAAAGTTTATTTGTGCATTGAATCTTTTTGTAATTTAAATTTGGGTATTTAGGGATAATATTATTAAGGTTCAAGTAGACAATAAGGGATATTGTATCCTGTATGTATTAGTAGATTGATTTTAAATATAAATCACTATTTTTCATGTTGGATGAGAGATCTGAATATTGTAAGCTTCTCTCATTCCAAATTTGTTTATATTGAATCAATAAAAATCATTTTCTTGCACGTTATAAACGGAATTAGCGTGTGGATAAAACTGTATAAGACAAGGAGTAAAAATGCCTCTTATGAACCGTCTCAAGAGCCAAGGGCTGTAGCAATATTAGAAGCTGGAAATAGTGTGATGGTGCCGGTTTGCTTCTTCAAAATGGGAGATATCAATTATTTTAATAGGTATGATTTAGATGTCAGCTGTTGTATAGAGCTCATACTAAAAAATAATTTTGTACAGTAAGAATGAAAATTATATATTTAGATTGGGTGAAAGAGCTTTGTGCATGGGAAGACTTATACAGATCCACTTTAATTGATTAAAATGTTGTTAAAAAACGATAAAGTTAGAATTGCTGTAGAAAAAAGTTTTATATTTTTGTTTATAAATTACTGAGAAACAAGAGAAGGAAACTTTCCAAAAGAATTTTTAAGAAGCTTTTTATAACAGAAAGAAAAATATCGTCTAATACATTAAAATAATATGATTAAGATATTATAAGCTACTGAAATCAGTTTAGAAATTAACAATTTGAGATGAAATATATAGGGAAATAAGATCAAAAGAAACAAAGTTGTATGTGATTATTGAGATAGAATCAAAATTCTTTATGTTTTATTATTAATATCTTGATAATATTCTATTATTTTTTCAAGATATTTTGAAGATTATGAAAGGGCGGTATGGGGATGATGTTGAATACGAAGTGTGAATGCACTATAATGGGTGAAAGGTAAGGTATTTACGAACATAAATGTATTGAATGTGTGAAGTCGAAAAGTGATATTCGAAAAGCTGTGAAGTTTTTTGGGAGTACGGGGTGTATTTTCAAAATTTTGCAGAAGATTTTTTGTGATATAAAGAGTATAGTTTTTTTCTTAATAGAGTGGTGGTGTATTTTCATCTTGTTATGAAGTTTTATTGCTTGAAGAAATCGTTTTTTACACAAAAACGAAATGAGTAGCATAAAATGAAAATGTTATTTTTTAATGTGGTTATTGAATAAGAAGTTTATATTTTGGTAAAAACTAAAAGGTCACAATGAAACATAGAAATCTATTCTGATGGTGTGAAAATATTTCGCTTATTGGAGGAATTAGGACAGTGATACATGGGTATAGAGAAGTTTTTTGAATTTTTCCAATGAAGAGAATCTTGTTAGAGACTAAAGAAGTGAGCTAAATAAAGATGTTTGAAAAGACTGTTATTACTGCATCTGTAATGGTTCTGGTTACAGCTGGGGCAACATATGCACAAACGCCAAATCGTTTAAATCAATTTGAAGCGTGGGGGGCCTATTCTTATAAATCGCCCAAAAATACGATTTGCTATGTGTTATCTGTACCTTTGAAGGCTCTTCCAACAACGGTTAATCATGGTGATAACTTTTTCTTAATTACCAAGCGTTCTCATTCACCTGTTTCGTTTGAACCGCAGTTTATGGCTGGTTATAAGCTTCAAGAAGGGTCGAGAGTGACAGTGACCATTGGAAATAAGGACTTTGATTTTTTCACGAAGGATTCCTCAGCTTGGTTGGCATCATCAGAGCTAGAAAAGCAGCTTGTTTCTGCTATACGTGCTGGAAACAATATGACAGTGCAAGCGATATCAAAACGAGGAACGCATACTACCTATACTTATTCCTTAAAAGGGGTTACTGCTGCTTTAAATGCAGCTCAAAAGTGCCATTAAGGTTTCGATAATTTCTAAAATAGTGATGTGAATTGGAAAGCAATGGCCATTTCCTATGACCTTAGACCAGTTGGTTCATGTTTTGCGCGAGAAACAGATAATGTGGTCGTGAAGGAGAGTTCTAAGCTCTCTTTAATTGGTTTGTCGCAAGATGAGATGGTGCAAGCTTTAAAGACAGTTGGTGTACCAGAGCATCAAACGCGTATGCGTGTGCGTCAGCTTTGGCATTGGCTTTATGTGCGTGGTGTTTCAAATTTTGATGAGATGCTGAATATTTCCAAAGCAATGCAAGAGACACTTAAGTGTCATTTCTCCATTGCGCGCCCAGAAATTGTTGGAGAACAAATATCAAAAGATGGTACGCGTAAATGGCTCTTACGTTTTCCTGCGCGTGGAGCTGGAAAGCCTGTTGAAATTGAAACGGTTTATATCCCTGAAGAAGGACGTGGTACTTTATGTCTTTCATCGCAAGTAGGGTGTACGTTAACTTGCTCTTTTTGCCATACGGGAACGCAGATGCTTGTTCGCAATCTGACTGCGGAAGAAATTTTGGCACAATTATTGGTTGCACGTGATTGTTTAGGTGATTTTCCTGATAAAAATACCCCTGATGGGGCAATAGTTCCCCTTGAAGGTCGCAAAATTACCAATATTGTTATGATGGGGATGGGAGAACCTCTTTATAATTTTGAAGCTGTTAAAAAAGCTTTATTGATTGCTTCTGATGGTGATGGGCTTTCTTTATCAAAACGTCGGATTACGCTTTCAACCAGTGGAGTTGTTCCTGGAATTATCCGAACCGGAGAAGAAATTGGTGTTATGTTAGCTATTTCACTCCACGCAGTACACGATACATTAAGGGATATGCTTGTTCCTATTAATAAAAAATATCCGCTTGCTTTACTCATGGAGGCTTGCCGTAATTATCCTGGTCTTTCTAATGCAAAACGAATCACTTTTGAATATGTTATGCTTAAAGATATCAATGATAGTTTAGATGACGCTAAGCGATTGATTCAGTTATTGAAAGGGATTCCTGCTAAGATCAATTTAATCCCTTTTAATCCGTGGCCAGGGAGTAATTATCAGTGTTCTGATTGGGAGCAAATCGAACGTTTTGCTGATGTCGTTAATCAAGCGGGCTATGCTTCTCCTATTCGGATACCGCGTGGACGCGATATTTTAGCGGCATGTGGACAACTTAAATCAGCTTCAGAGCGTTTACGGAAATCTGAACGTTTGCGACTTGAAAATGCCATTGGTCATTAGTTAATCCAACTTTCAGCGACATTAAAGCCTATGCTTTTTTTCAGTAAATCAGCATATAATAGCATGTGTGAGACAGAGATTAAGATGGATAAGTGCGAGACGAATAGTTTCAGCTTTTATAAGCTAAATAGGGTAAGATATTGCCTATAATTTGTTTGCATAATCTCTGAAATAAGAAGGAAGCCTAATTTAGAGGGAATATGAAGTGTAAGGATTGTAATTAATTTACACCTTATTATCATACCCTTTAATTCGGTTTTATGACTTTTAAAAGCATTCACGGTAATATCCTTTAAAAAGTGGAGATTGTGCCTTGCCTCACTTTTTTGTTTGTTACGTTCTTTAACAAGATTACGCCTCACACACAAAACGGAGTTTCTAAAATATAAATACCATTGTGTTGTCTATTGACATGTTTTTAAAAAAGTATTCTCTAATGTACTCCCCATTTCATGATAAGGCTTATGAAGAGTATAAAACAAAGGAATCTATGGAATTACGATATTACCTCACTCTTACATTTAATAAAGGTGTCAATTGGTACCACCATTTAATTTTTTAACTCTAAATATTGTAACGCTTTTGGCACTTGAGATAGTTCATAAGAGGTATTTTTATTCTTTTCTTAGATAGTTTTTATCCATACGAAAACTCCTGCTTCCCTTGTGATGTACAAAGGAAATGTATTGTTTTATTCAACATAAACAGGTTTTAAATGAGAGAATCCTACGATGTTTGGGTTCTTATTTAAATTAAAAACGATACATTACACTTATAAATCAATGTTTTGTAACTATAAGGAGATGAAGGGCAAAGCTGGTAAAAGTACCAGCAATAAGCCAGTCGAGAAAGCGAATATAAAGAGGATTTTTCTTGAGAATTTTGGTAAGTTTATGCGCTGTAAAAACGACAGAAATTGTAATAGGAAAAGAAATAGGAATATAAGAGAGTCCTAAAAAGAGTAGCTTTTGTGTTGCCATAGGATCATTCGCATTGATAAATTGTGGTAAGAATGTCGCGTTAAAGAGTATAACTTTAGGATTTAGAAGATTGATTCCAATACCAGCAAGATAGTTACGTTTAGCGCTTTGAGATTTAGAAGATGTCTGTTCAAAGGAAAATGTCGGATTTCTCCGTAATGCTTGAAAGGAAAACCATAAAAGATAAAATGCGCCGGCAATTTTTAGAAGAATAAAAGTGTGTGGCGCGGCAAAAATAAGTGCTGATAAGCCAAGTGCTACAGCGGTAACCTGAATGGCAAACCCTGTTGCACTTCCCAAGGCGCACATAATTCCAGCTTTTTTGCTTTGTGTAATGGTTCGTCCTACAGAAAGCATCATATCTGGTCCTGGAATAAGTGCTAAAATCAACGATGCTAAAGCAAATTGTACAACAATAGACCACTCCGGTAGAAATGACACGTAAATCTCCTTTTATTTTTAACCAGTGTTCACTATTTATACTTTTAGACGCCTTTATTTACGCTTTTTGCGTCTTTTTAATGTTGCTTAAAAAGAATTTATTTTTATACTTCTTGCATCGTTTTGATTTCTGGGTAGAAATAAATGAGCAGCTCATATAGAACTTTGAAATGAAGAAGTGGCAAAATATTAGAAAAGTTGTTTTGGCTTATTCAGGGGGATTGGATACGTCAATTATTCTCAAATGGTTGCAAAGTACGCTAAGCGTTGAAGTTGTAACTTTTACAGCAGATTTGGGGCAGGGGGAAGAGCTAGAATTTGCTCGTCGTAAAGCTGAAATGCTAGGTGTTAAAGAAATCTACATTGAGGATTTGCGCGAAGAATTTGTGCGTGATTTTGTGTTTCCGATGTTTCGAGCCAATACCGTTTATGAGGGGACTTATCTTTTAGGAACATCAATTGCACGCCCACTTATTTCAAAACGGCTTATTGAAATTGCTAAGGAAACAGGAGCAGATGCAATTGCTCATGGGGCAACGGGCAAAGGCAATGATCAGGTACGCTTTGAGCTTTCCGCTTATGCTCTTAATCCTGATATAAAGATTATTGCTCCATGGCGTGATTGGGATTTTAAGAGTCGGACAGATCTGTTTGAATTTGCTCGTACACATCAAATTCCTGTAGAAAAGGATAAGCAAGGCGAAGCGCCTTTTTCAGTGGATGCAAATTTATTGCATTCTTCATCAGAAGGAAAGATTTTAGAAGATCCAGCACTTCCTGCTCCTGAATATGTCCATATGCGTACTCTTTCGGTGGAAGATGCTCCAGATCAAGCAACCAGAATCACTCTTGGCTTTAAAAAAGGTGATGCTGTTTCAATCAATGGAAAAAATTTATCTCCTGCAACTTTACTTGCAGAATTAAATCATTATGGGCGCGATAATGGCATTGGTCGGTTAGATTTGGTGGAAAATCGCTTTGTGGGTATGAAGTCGCGGGGTATTTATGAAACCCCAGGGGGGACCATTCTTTTAACGGCTCACAGAGCTATAGAATCTTTAACGCTAGATCGTGGTGCAGCTCATTTAAAAGATGAATTGATGCCACGTTATGCAGAACTCATTTATTATGGATTTTGGTTTTCGCCGGAACGTAAGATGCTGCAGGCAGCCATTGATTTATCTCAAGAACATGTTGAAGGTGAAGTCACGTTAAAACTCTATAAAGGAAACGTGATTGTTGAAGGACGCCAAAGTAAAAAATCACTTTATTCGAATGAGTTGGTAACTTTCGAGGATGATCAAGGTACTTATGATCAAAGAGATGCAACTGGTTTTATTAAATTAAATGCTCTACGTTTGCGTACATTAGCAATGCGTCATCAAAGTGATAAAGAAAAGAAATAGAAAATTACGGTGACAAGTGTAGTGTGGATTAATGCTTTTGTGTGAAATGCCTAACTTAAGCATTTTATCTGTTGGTTTTTACCATTCTTTCATTCAATATTGGAAGCTTATCTTTTGTGCTAATAAATATAATAAGCAAAACCCATGATGATAATAGCAATGAAGGCTTCAATAATCAAAAACAAGTCAATTTTGCTTTATAATATTGAATGTTTTTGATTTTATCAGAATAAAATATGTTTATAGCGAAGGCAGTTTTTGTATTGTGACTTAAGAGTATAAAGAAATTTTCATCTTTTTGCTTGCTATTATTGACGAATAAATTCAAGAACCATACACCCTATTTTTAAAGAGTGTAATTTTTAGGATAAATAATGATGCGTGATCAGTGTGATACCCTCAGCCTTACGCCTGAATTAAAAGATGCAGCTTCTCAATCGAGAACTTGGCCATTTGAAGAAGCACGTAAGATTATCAAACGGTATGAAAAGACGGGTTATCCAGACAGTGTGATATTTGAAACAGGTTATGGACCTTCTGGTTTACCGCATATTGGAACTTTTGGGGAAGTTGCACGTACAACTATGGTGCGCCATGCATTTCATATTCTTACGGACAATAAAGTAAAAACAAAATTGCTTTGTTTTTCTGATGATATGGATGGTTTGCGCAAGGTTCCTGAGAATGTGCCTGATCGCGAAAGGATGGAACATTATCTTGGTCAACCGTTGAGCCGTGTACCAGACCCTTTTGGAGATGATTATCCTTCTTTTGGGGCAGCAAATAATGCGCGGTTACGGGCTTTCCTTGATCGTTTTGGTTTTGATTATGAATTTGCAAGTGCTACGGATTATTACAGTTCCAGTCGTTTTGATGAAACGCTTTTGAAAATTCTTGCCTGTTATGACAAGGTTATGGCAATTATTTTACCAACATTAGGTGAAGAACGGCAAGCGACCTATTCACTCTTTCTACCGATTTCTCCCTTTTCTGGAAAAGTATTACAGGTGCCGATGATTGCGCGTAATGTTGAAAAAGGTACAGTCACTTATATTGAGCCAGAAACAGGAGAAACCATAGAAACAGAGGTTACAGGGGGCAAGGTTAAGTGTCAGTGGAAGGTAGATTGGGCAATGCGTTGGACAGCGCTTGGCGTTGATTATGAAATGGCAGGAAAAGACCTTATCGATTCCACAAATCTTTCTTCTAAAATTTGTAAAGTATTAGGTGGAAAGCCCCCAGAAGGATTCAACTATGAGCTCTTTTTAGATGAGAAAGGGCAGAAAATTTCCAAATCCAAAGGAAATGGCTTAACCATTGATGAATGGCTTACTTATGCCCCAACAGAGAGTTTAGGGCTTTATATGTTTTCAAAACCGAAAACAGCAAAAAGGCTTTATTTTGATGTTATTCCCAAAGCTGTGGATGAATACTATGCGCATCTTTCAGCCTATGGTCGCCAAGAATGGAAAGAGCGTCTGAATAACCCTGTATGGCATATTCATAATGGTTGTCCACCGCAGGTTGATTTGCCTGTATCCTTTGCGATGCTCCTAAATTTGGTAAGTGCTTCAAATGCGGAGAATGCAGAAGTTCTTTGGGGTTTTATTTCTCGTTACGCTAAAGGAGCAAATGCACAAACTTATCCAGAACTTGATCAATTGGTGAAGTTTGCTATTAAATATTTTGATGTTTTTGTTAAACCAAACAAGAAATTTCGTATACCAGATGATAGTGAACGAGCAACATTAGCACAAATTGATGAAAAACTAGCTAATTTACCTGAAACCGTTGATGGTAACATATTACAAAATATGCTTCTTGATGTTGCACGGTTAACGGAACGCTATCAAGATCATAGCAAAAAAAGCCCTGAAGGTGGGCCTGGTGTTTCCAATGTTTTTTTTCAAATGTTGTATGAAGTCCTTCTGGGACAAGAGCGAGGTCCACGATGGGGATCATTTATAGCGCTTTATGGGATTGATGAAATGCGTGCACTGATTGCTGAAGCGCTTGCACGGCCGACGGAGGAATAATGGAACGAAGAGTGCAGGAAGTAAAGCGACGCCGTACATTTGCAATTATTGCTCACCCAGATGCGGGGAAAACAACATTAACAGAAAAGCTTTTATTGTTTGGTGGTGCTATTCAACTTGCAGGAGAAGTAAAAGCCAAAAAAGATCGTATTCAAACCCGTTCTGATTGGATGAATATTGAGCGTGATCGTGGTATTTCCGTTGTGACTTCGGTGATGACGTTTGAATATGAAAATCATATTTTTAATCTCCTAGATACTCCAGGACATGAGGACTTTGCGGATGATACGTATCGCACTCTCACAGCTGTTGATAGTGCTATCATGGTATTGGATGGGGCACGCGGGATTGAGCCAAGAACACTGAAATTGTTTGAAGTGTGTCGGATGCGGGATATTCCTATTGTTACGTTTATCAATAAAATGGATCGTGAGGCGCGTGATCCTTTAGAGCTTTTAGATGAAATTGAAGAAAAGCTTGCTCTTGATACTGCGCCTATAACATGGCCAATTGGTACGGGTAAAGATTTTGTTGGTACCTATGACCTTCATCATAATCGTTTTCGTCAAAAAGATGATGAGATAACACAGCGGATAGTTTCAAATCCCAGAGAGGTTGTCCATTTACTCCCTGAATATCAACATTCAACTTTTATTGAAGGGGTAGAACTCGCTCAAAGTGTTTGCAAGAATTTTGATCTTCAAGCTTTCCGTGAAGGTCATATGACTCCGGTTTATTTTGGTTCAGCTTTGCGAAATTTTGGTGTTCGTGATTTGATCAATGCGCTTATTGATTTTGGTCAAAGTCCTCGTGATCAAAGTGCAGATCAGCGCAATGTCATAGCCATGGAACCTAAAATGACGGGTTTTGTTTTTAAAATTCAAGCGAATATGGACCCTAATCATCGTGATCGTATTGCATTTTTTCGGGTGTGTTCGGGAACTCTTGAACGTGGTATGAAAACAAAGTTGGTTCGAACAGGAAAACCGATGACACTTTCGGCTCCACAATTTTTCTTTGCGCGTTCACGCCAAATTGCTGATCAAGCCTATGCCGGTGATATCGTAGGGATTCCTAATCATGGAACATTGCGTATTGGCGATACTTTGACTGAAGGAGAAGATATCCTCTTTAAGGGAGTACCAAATTTTGCACCAGAGATTTTGCGTCGTGTTTGTTTAGGCGATCCAATGAAAGCAAAAAAGCTCAAAGAAGCTTTGCAACAAATGGCTGAAGAAGGGGTTGTACAATTGTTTATTCCTGATGATGGGTCGCCTTCTCTCATTGGTGTTATTGGTGCTTTGCAAATTGATGTTTTAACGGAACGACTTAAGGTGGAATACTCTCTGCCGGTAAGTTTTGAATCAGCGCGCTTTAATTTATGCCGTTGGATTTCAGCGCAGAGCAAAGATGAGTTGCAAAAGTTTCTCAGCAATCACCGCTCTGCTATTGCGTATGATTTAGAAGGTGATCCAGTTTTTTTAGCAGAAAATCATTTTTCATTGAATTATGAAGCAGAGCGGGCACCGAAAATAAAATTTGCAGCTTTTAAGGATTATCAAGTACGCTCTTAAAATAAAGAAAAATATTTTCTACAATAATTTGATTTATAATGATAATTTATCGTTTTTCATATTGAAACAATCAACATCATTTGTTTTCACGTCATAAGTAGGATTGGTGTGTGCGTAAAAACACTTGAAGCAAGAAATACAAAGCCTCTTATAAACCTTCTCTATAGCCAAGAGCTTTCAAAATATTGGATGAGGGTAAAAAAGTGATGATGGTAGTGTGTGACGTATCTTATCCCATTCACGGAAGTTACATTATACTATTCATTTATATTATTTACGGGACGACATTACGAGGTAGGCTCAAGTACAATGAAAGATGTCTCTTTAAAAACAAATATATAAAATTGCAACATAATGATATTTTTGGGCATTCTATTTTTCATCAGGGATGTGATCCTAGCAAGATAGAGGCTTGCACAATAAACTTTTGCAAAATTCTCTCCATAAAAGTAATCTATTTTCGCTGTTAAAGGTGGACATATTATTTTTTTCCAAGCTTTTTATGAGCTATGAGCTTCGAAAATATTATTTATGAAACTGATTTTTTAAATTTTGCAATATCATGATATCTATTTTTCTCTGAAAATAGTTGAGTATGTAAAGGATATTTTCAGATTGCACTGTATAAAGAATACGGTAAATTCATTATATCCAAATAGTTATAATGCATTGGTGCCCCTAGCACCTTTTAAAACTTGAATATTTATTTTTATATTACCTATTTGAGTTAGAGAATAAACTGTAGCCAATTCTACGTTGAAAAATATCAAAAAAATTTTACATATTTTTTCGCGATGACTTAAGACATATAATTTACTTCAATATTTTTTTAAACTTAAGCTAAAAAATCTGCTGTATAAATATAGCTTTTCAGTTTTTCATTGTATAAATATTGTATACAGTCAAGATTATACAAATAATCAATAAGCTGAAATTTGTTATCCCAAATATGAGATCATATGACCTATAAACCGCGTGTCTTTTCTATTTCTCCGGGAACTGCTTTTTTGCCTCACTTTGTTGATGCACTACTCTCAGGTAGCCTTATTGATAATTTCGCTTCCAGTGGAGATATTCAAACTGCCCTTGCTGATAGTCTTATTTATGTTCCAACACGTCGTGCTGCTCGCGCTTTGCGTTTAGCTTTTGTTGAAAGAAGTGATACACAATCAACATTTTTGCCAACCATTCGTGCTCTAGGAGATGTAGATGAAGACAGTTTCCTTTTTGTTGAAAATCATACCAGCGCTCTCGATCCGCCTATTGGAGAAAGCGAACGTCTTTTACTTTTAGCGCGCCTTATCCGTCCATGGCGTGAAAATTTGCCTGCGCATCTGCGTGCCATGTTTGGTACAGAAGATGTGCTTATTCCGGCTCATAGTGCTGATGCTATTTGGCTCGCGCAAGATTTAGCACATTTGATGGACGAAATTGAAACAGAAGGAGCAGACTGGTCAAAACTTAAAAATATTGCACCTGATATGGTCGCTGAATGGTGGCAAATAACGCTCGATTTCTTGACTATTGTTACGCAAAATTGGCCAAAAATCTTGAAAGAAAGACAACGAAGTAATCCCGCGGAATGGCGTAATCAAGCACTCACAATGCATGCAGAGACTTTACGACGTATGCCGCCTGATAAACCGGTCATTGCAGCTGGTGTGTCAGGTTCTATGCCCGCAGTTTCTCATCTTTTAAAGGTTATCGCTTCTCTACCAAAAGGGGCTGTTGTTCTTCCTGGCCTTGATCTTCATATGGATGAAGAACAATGGAATGCACTAAGCACAAGCAATGAAGAAAAAACAGCTTGTGACTTTTTTGATCTTGCAGAAAATGTTTTTAGCCATCCTCAATATCATTTAAAAAAACTTCTAACTCTCATGGAGTGTCAACGTCATCATGTTTGCGAAATTGGCCAACAAAGTATAACAAAGAAAAGACGAATGGCTCTTTTATCAGAAGCACTCCGACCTGCTTCTACAACAGATAAATGGGTACAAATTGTTCGTAATGATTATGAAAATCTTTGTGCAGATTGGTCATTTATTGAAGCTATAAATGAACGTGAAGAAGCTCTCGCTATAGCTGTTACCTTACGCAAAGCTATTGAAGAACCCCAAAAAACTGCAGCCCTTATTACAAACGACCGTAATTTAGCACGCCGTGTTGCTGTGGAATTACAGCGATTTGGAATTGAAGCAAATGATTCAGGCGGAATACCACTTGCACAAACATTGCCTGTAACTCTCTTACGACTTATTTTAGAAAATGTGTTTCAACCTGATGATCCCATTGCTTTTCTTTCTCTTCTTAAACATCCACTGACAACACTCCAACAAAACCGTCATCGTTTACGGGAAATGGCAGAAAATTTTGAACTTTTTGTTCTTCGAGGGAATACAGGGCGCATCAATCTTTGCGAGTGTGATCAATTTCTTGAAAAATGGATTGAAACATACTTTCATAATAGTTCTGAAATCAACGCTCTTGATCAGCAGAAATGTGAAGAAGCACGTTTCCTTTGTCGTCTTTTGAGGAAAGCAGTTGAACCTTTAACATCTCTTATGAAAAAAGAGAAAGAATGCACCATCAACGAAGCTGCGATAGCAACTGTTGAGGTTTTTGAAAATTTTGGTCGCAATGAGGATAATTCTCTTGCACATCTTTATCAACACGAAGCAGGACAAGCCCTATCAAAATTTTTACGTGAATTGGTCAGTGATCAATCCGGATTAACATTTCATCTTTGCGAATGGCCCGCTATGTTTTCTGCCATAATAGCAACCCGTTCTGTCACACCTTCGCCTGGAGGACATCCACGTTTATTCATCTGGGGTACGTTGGAATCACGTTTGCAAACGGTTGATACAGTGGTCATCGGCGGTCTTAATGAAGGGTCATGGCCGATATCAACCCGAAATGATGCTTTTTTATCGCGACCGATGAAAATGATGTTAACTCTGGAACCACCAGAGCAGCGTATTGGTCTTTCTGCGCATGATTTTCAATGGGCGATGGGAATGGATAAAGTGGTGATGAGTCGCGCATTGCGCGTTAATCATACGCCTTCCATTCCTTCACGCTGGCTACAACGCATGGAAACAGTTGTAGGAAAACAGGTTTGGGAACAAATCCGTGAACGAGGTGAAATACTACGCCATTGGGCAAAGATGCTTGATCATACAAGCATAACTTCTGAGGTGGAACGTCCTTGTCCTGCTCCACCTCTTGATATACGTCCGCGTCATTTTTCGGTCACTGAAATAGAAACATTGCGGTATGATCCTTATGCTATTTATGCTAAAAAAATCTTACGGCTCAAACCACTTAAAGAACTTATTCATGATCCTAGCGCTTCAGAACGTGGAACACTTTATCATGCTATTCTTGCGGCTTTTTGTACACAAATAAAAAATCCAAATGCTGCAAATGCACTCAATGTACTGCTTGCTATTGGACGCAAAGAGTTTGATAAATTCAATTTTCCACCCGATATTGAAGTAATTTGGTGGAATAGTTTTGAAAATCTTGCTCCGCGCCTTATTCAATGGGAACAAAGTTTAGGACTGCGAGAGCGATATTCGGAAGTGGTATCACAAAAAATCCCTATAGGAACAACAGGGGTAACCCTTTCAGGACGTGCTGATCGTCTTGATGTTTTGCCAGATAAAACGGTTGAAATTCTAGATTTTAAAACCGGAACCCCTCCTTCGTCAAAACAAGTTCGTGAATTATTATTTCCGCAATTGGCTTTAGAAACAGCTTTACTCATGCAAGGGGGATTCCCAGATTTTCAAGATTTTACTCCCTCAAATTTATTTTACATTCCTCTTAACAAAAAAGGTGAAATTAAATCCCAATCAATTCTTTTAAAGAAAAAAGACGGCAAAACTCACCTAAGTGCTGTTAATCTTGGTGAAAATGCATGGGAAAATCTTATCGCACTCATAACTTATTATCAAAATCCACAACAAGGCTATCTCTCACATGCTGTTCCTATGTCAAAACGATATGAAGGTGACTACGACCATTTGGCTCGGTTGTGGGAATGGTCAAGTGGTTTTCATAAAGAAGAGTAATCATGACGTTTTTTTCTATTCCTGAAGCCGCTCTGGATGCACAAGCAACGGCAACACATCCCCAAAAAAACGTGTGGGTTTCTGCAAATGCTGGATCTGGAAAAACTCACGTTTTAAGTGAACGTGTTATCCGTTTGTTATTAAACGGTACGCCTCCAGCACGTATTTTATGCCTTACTTATACCAGAGCTGCTGCTGCTGTTATGCAATCACGAATTTTTCGCACGCTTTCTAGTTGGAATGAACTCGATGATGCACAGCTGCAAGAAACCTTAACACGGTTTGAAAAAAAACCTGTTAATGCGCAAAAACTAACTTATGCACGACAACTCTTCGCGCGTGCTCTCGAAACGCCTGGTGGCTTAAAAATCCAAACGATTCACGCTTTTTGTGAATCTCTCTTGCATCAATTTATGTTAGAAGCCAATATTGCAGGGCATTTTGAACTTCCCGATGATATCAGTCGAAAAAAATTACGACAAGAATCCCGTCGTCAACTTTTAGCCCGTCGTGATGTACAACCTGCTTTGCAACAGTTACTTCAAGTTATTAGCGAACATACTTTTAACCAATTGCTCTATGAAGCAATGGAAAAGCAACATAAACTCTCTGATTTTTTATCTTCTCTTCTATCTGAAAATGGAGAAGAAAAATTGCGCGCGCTTTTTAACTTAGCATCTGATGAAACAAATCAATATCTGCTGGAACAAATTAAACAAACAGCGCGCCTTCCTCTTTATGCTTTTAACCATTGTGAAATCAATGGTAGTCAAAGCTTTAAGGATATGGTGGAAAAACTTTCCCAATTAGAAAAGGTGCATGATGAGACAAATATTCTCAATATTATTTCTGATATTTATTTTACAACAAAAGGTGAGCCGCGTAATTTTTCACATTTATCTCGTAAAAAATCAGATGAAATTTGGCCTTTTATTCAACAAATGCTTGAAGATAAACAAAAAAAGCTTTCTATTCTTTTAGAGAAATATCAATGCGCAAAAGTTGCTACTCTCAATATGGCTGCTTTTCAGTTATGTGCTGTTTATCTCAAAATCTATACGAATCTAAAAAAGGCCAATGGCTTCTTAGACTTTGACGACCTTATTGAGCGTACACTTCATTTGTTACAGCGTAAAGGTGCAAGCCAATGGGTGCATTATAAACTTGATCGTGGGCTTGATCACATTCTACTTGATGAAGCACAAGACACTAATCCTGAGCAATGGCAAATTATTCAACTGTTGGCACAAGAGTTTTTCTCAGGTTATAGCCAACGAACAAATATACGGACTCTTTTTGCTGTTGGAGATGAAAAGCAATCTATTTATTCTTTTCAAGGAGCAGCTCCAGAAAATTTTGATGAAAATGGACGAATCATTCAAAAAAAAGTGCAGCAAACAAATCAACAATTTGAAAAAATACAACTGCATTACTCTTTTCGCTCTACAGCGGATGTTCTTAAAAGCGTTGATATTGTTTTTGAAACACCAGAAAATTATAAAGGACTTTCGGCAGAAAATACAAAAACGGTGCATGAAGCTATTCGTGTTCATAGTCCCGGTGAAGTTGTTATATGGGATGCAATTTCTAGAGAGATGAGTGAATTTCCTCATGATTGGCATTTAAGCGTTGATCATTTAGATACCCCTGAAGTTCGTTTAGCAGAAAAAATTGCTGAAACTATTGCCAACTGGTTACAAAAAGGTGAAATGCTTCCAGCAAAAGGACGCTTAATACGGGCAAGTGATATTATGATATTGGTTCGTAAACGTGATCAATTTGTCTCAGCTCTTACCCGTGCTTTTAAACACCGCAATATTCCCGTAGCAGGGGCTGATCGTTTACAGCTTACCAAACATATTAGTATCCGTGATTTAATGGCGCTTGCACGTTTTGTTTTGCTGCCACAAGATGATCTTTCTCTTGCTTGTGTTTTAAAAAGCCCCCTTTTTTCTTTTAGTGAAGAGGAACTCTATCAGCTTGCTGTACACCGCACCGGCTCTCTTTGGCAAAGCTTATGTACGCACGCATCATCGCAGGTATCTTTTAAAGATGCTTTTGAAAAGCTAAACCATTATCGCGCTTTAGTGGATAAAATACCGGTTTTCGAGTTTTATAGCCATATTTTGAATAATGATAAGGGAAGACAAAAAATTCTGTCTCGTTTAGGATCTGAAGCAAATGATGTGCTCGATGCTTTTATGGATTATACGCTCACTATTCAAAAAACAGGATTACCAGGATTACAAGCTTTTTTAGAAACATTAAGTGCAAGTGAACCAGAAATTAAACGTGAATTTGAACAAAACAATGAAGAAATTCGCATCATGACTGTTCATGCTGCAAAAGGACTAGAGGCTGCTATTGTGTTTTTAGTTGATCCTGGTAGTGCGATTTGGCATCCTCAGCATGCGCCTCACTTGCTTAAAGTTCCTTTAAACAATGCACAATGGAACGGAAAACAAGCCTTTATTTGGCGTCCCAATGAAAAGTTTGACACAAAACTCTCTAAACAAGCAATTTCACATTTAAAAGAGCGTGCAGAAGAAGAATATAGGCGCCTTCTTTATGTAGGAATGACACGTGCTGAAGATCGCTTGTTTATTTGTGGATATAAAGGTCAGAAAACGCAATCGCATACATGGTTACAACTGGTAAAAAAAGCCCTCGAACCGCATGCTCTTGTTATAAAAGATTCTGCGGAAGATATTGCAGCTTGGCGTTTTTGCATCACACCTCCTTCTTCTGCTTCTATAAATCAAGAAGCTCCCCGCGCTGAATGCGAAACATTACCACCTTTGCCTGCTTTTTTCTCCCATAAAGTACCAGAAGAACCAGTGCTACCAAAACCGTTAAAACCCTCAGTCGCGAGTCTTTCCATTGAAGCTGATACAGAGCTGTCCTCGAGTCCAAAACAGCTTACCATCTCACCTGTTTTAGGAGAAACAAATACCAACAGAGCTTTTTCCATTGAATATGGTAATCTCATTCACCGATTGTTACAATATTTACCCGATTACCCCTTACAAAAACGTCAAGATTATGCTCGCAACTATCTCAATATCAAAGCCTCTCATTGGCATGAAAACCAAAGAGAAGATGCTCTTCGCCATGTTTTGAAAATATTAGATCATGTTTACCTCAAGCCTCTTTTCTCTGAGCATTCACGTGCTGAGGTCTCCTTAATGGGTATTGTGAAAATTCGTGGAAAAAAACAAGCAATTTCTGGTCAAATTGACCGTCTCTACATCACGCAAAACAGCATTATCTTTGCCGATTTTAAAACAGGAACCCCGCCAGAAAATGAAGCCGCTATTGCTTCCCATCACTGGTTGCAAATGGCTCTTTACCGAAAATTGTTGCAAGCTATTCATCCCGATAAAGATATCCAAGCTCTGCTTATCTACAGTAAAGAAGCCAAAATTTTTAAACTTTCTCCAGAAAAACTCGAGACATTTCTTGGTGAAGTTGCCTTATAAGTTACTCCTTTTCTTCAAAGGATCCTTATAATTTTTTACTTTCATAAAATCATCCAAACAAACACAATGCACGATCCCTGGTGTAAAAAAGTTCTTTAATAATTTATCTTTGCAATAACTTGATATGAATTGTTATCATACCAATCTATAAAAAGTGAATATAAAGGATAAATCAATGACGTGTATAAAAGTTGATAAGGACAATTTCGAAAGTGAAGTTCTAACCTCTTCCACCCCAGTTGTGGTTGATTTTTGGGCAGAATGGTGTGGCCCTTGCAAAATGATTGCTCCAATTCTGGATGAAATTTCAATGGAAATGCAAAATCAAGTTAAAATTGCTAAGGTAAATATTGATGAAAATCCGGAATTGGCTACCCAATACGGAGTACGTTCTATCCCTACATTATTAATGTTTAAAAATGGAAATATTTCATCGAATATGGTTGGCGCTACCTCTAAAGGACGTCTTTCTGAATGGATAAAAGATGGGCTTAGTTAATTCCACATATAATCACTCTAAAGGAGAGAAGTTTTGTCTCTCCTTTAGACTTTTTTAAAACATTCTTTTTTTGCAATATATTGTAATGAAAAGACAATAAAATAAAAATGTTAGATAAATTTAAGAATTCGTACTTTTATGCATGATTCAATTGCCCATTTTTTATAAAAAAATTGCTCTGTATGAAGAATATAGGCAATTCTTTCCTTATATGCGCGTCAAAAATGTTAGGTGAATGATAATTTCATAACGATATTTTCTTCTTGGATAAGATTGTTGAGATAGATAGTGCTTTCAACACATAAAAAGGCAGTATCAAGCTAGCAATAAGGAGATTTTTGTTTGGAGTCCTTAGCAATTATAAAAGGAGATTTTAAGCAAGAACTTTGCAAATTACCTTTCTGAAGTTTACAATTTTTAAGCAGAAAGAAGCAAGCAATTCCCTACAGATTATATAATGCTCTTCTAAGGGTTACCACTTCAATTTAAAATTCCTTTACACTATTCTGTAGAATCAAAAGACTTTTTTCGAAGCCTTTAACGAAAATATGAAAGGCAAAAAACATTTTCTAAAATAAATTGATGAATTCCTATAAATTAACGGCTGTCCTTTGCAATTTATGTCATTGTTATATGAAAGAGTCAGTATTTCGTGGCATCTGCATGGTTGATGCATCCATGAGGGACTTCTTTGTGTTATTCATCATCTCAAATTTCATAGGTACGTACTGAGGTATTATCAATTAAAAAATGATGATGTCTATGCTCATGTTGATGTTTTTTTTAAAATGTACGAATTACAAAAGATTGTTGCAAACGTTCAATGGAATGTTGTGCTGATCTAACTGTTACATGACGCCCATGTTCTTTATAGTGTAAGGTGAGTGCAAAAGTGGCGAGCTCTAAAAGAGCTGTACTTCTTTCTGGCCATTCAACAAGTAAAATATTTTTCTCACGAGCTTCGTGAAGCCCTAATTCATCAATTTCTTCTTCCATAGAAAGGCGATAAAGATCAGCATGAATAATTTCAAACTGTGGAAGTTGATAGCTTTGCACAAGAGTAAAAGTAGGGCTTGGAACATCCATAGTGTTATCGTTCGCAAGTGTTTTGATGATTGTACGTGCAATGGTTGACTTTCCAGTTCCAAGATCCCCTTGCAGCGTTACAAGATCTCCTGGCTTTAAAGAAAGAGCTAAATTTTGTGCAAAAAGCTTTGTTGCCTCTTCATTTTCAAGAAAAAAACTAAAATTCATTAAGAGTTCCATGAAATGGATGAAAAACTTTTGTTATCATAAAGGTTAAAATTAAAAAATCTTATCTCCTTTGGAAAGTGGGAAAAAACATTTAACTGTTGTTCCTTTTCCAGAACCGGTAAGAATTTCAACATGTCCACCGTGTAGTTCAACGAAACTTTTCACAAGGGAAAGTCCAAGACCCGCTCCTGCACGCCCACCATGGTGTGAATGAGAAGAAAAACGTTTAAAAATACGATCAAGGACGTCTTCTGGGATGTCAGAGCCTTCATTGTGAACGCTAAAGACAATGTTATCATCTTGTTCATCGACGCAAAATTCAATAGTGCTTGCCTCCGTTGCAAAATTAATAGCATTACTCAGTACGTTCACAAAAATTTGATGTAAGCGTTTTTCATCAGCAGAAATAGAATTTAAGGAAGGAGAAATTTGTTGTAAAAGCGTAATATGACGTCCATTAAGGCGATCTTCTACACGTGCTACTGCTTGTATCATAGCATCGGCAATGTTAACCGATTTTATGTCCAACTCCATAATGCCTGCATCAAGGGTAGCAAGATCAAGAATATCGTTAACAATATTTAAAAGAGTTCCTGATTCTGAATGAATGTGCCCAAGATATTCTTGTTGACGTTTATTAATAGAGCCGAAAATTTGATCACGTAAAATATCGGAAAATCCAATAATATTGGTAAGAGGTGTACGCAACTCATAAGAAACATGTTGGACAAATTCATTACGCAAACGATCAGCACTTTCTAATGCTTCATTTCTTTCTTGAAGAGCACGCGCAACATGGACAGTATCCGTAACATTTACAAAAGTAAGCATCGTTTGTCCATCGGGAAGAGGGACCAGAGTATAGTCAATAATCATATCATTTTTAAGCTCTATACGACCTGAATATGTTTCACGTTTTTCAGCAAAACCGGTAATGAATTTGGTAAATTGATCCCATTCTTGTCCTAAGGTTAAGGCTGAACAATGGCTTTGTAACTGTGTAATATGGGTCCCTTCTACCAGTAAATTATAAGGAAGCGACCACAATTTCGACAGGGCAGGATTCGATAAACGAAGGCGTCCATCAGTACCAAAAACGACCACGCCTTCGGAAAGTTTATCAAGTGTTTCACCTTGTATTTTAATAAGTGTATTATAACGGCGTTCAAGATCAATTTTTTCTGTAAGGTTTTCGTAAAGCCAAGTGACACCTCCTTGTGGATGAGGATTAGAGACAACACGCACCGTACGTCCATCTGGAAGATTCCAAATTTGTTGGTTCGATTCTGTTTGTCTATAGGCTTTAAAAAGTTCTTCTTTCCATGCGCGCCAATCGGGGTGTTCAGCAATGAGCCCTTTTTCACGTAGACGTTCAAGAAATAATGTATGGCTTGGTTCACTTTCTAAAAAGGAAGTCTCCAACGGCCATAAAATTTTAAAAGCATGATTACAGAATTTTAATTTTTGGTTTGTATCAAAAATGGCTACAGCTGTTGAAATTTGGTCAAGTGTTTCACAATGGCTTTGAAGGACATATCTTAATTCATGAGCAAGATTTTCATATGCGCTGTCATCACGTGCAAAAGCTGCCATCCCTTCAGATGTTGTAATACGCGTGAGATGAAAACGATGCCGTTCTCCATCAATAACTGTGTGAACATGTTCTTGAAAAATTGTTTCTGTTTCATCTGTTTTGCGTTGTGTATTTTCATTGAAAAGATCCCCCACTTCATCACTGTCTTCACGAAAGTCTGTCATTTCTCTAAAGGCGCGATTGATAAAACAAACTTTTCCTTCACAATCTTTTATCCATACGGGCTCTTGAATAAGATCAAGAAGATTACGCTGCATTCTCAGTTCAGTAAGAAGGCGGGCGATATCTTTCTGTAAACGAGCATTTTCACTCTGTTGTTTTGAGACATCTTGAAAACGAGCAATAGCGACTGTTCCTGCGATGACTCCTGTAACTTGTAGCAGCACATTGTTTGTGGTGGTGATAGAAAGATCAAAAGGGTGACATTTATAACGTAGTTGAGTCAATGAATAATCAAGTTCTCGCAGAGAATTTTCTTCAACCCAGAGCTCAAAACGCTGAAAATCTTTCTGATCGATTCCTATTTTTTGCAATGCAGAAAGAGCACCAACGACACGGGGTAAGGTTGTTGGATTTTCCCAAATAAGAAGGAATTGCTCGGTTTCTTCCAGAAGCCATTCATAATATCTAAGTTTTTCAGAAAAATTTGCCTGAAGTATCTTCAAAGGCTTCTGTGCAGTTTTTTTTGCACGCGTGATAACAGCCATGCACGTGAGAAGTGAAGCACAAGAAATTCCTCCACACAGTGCCAAAAGCAGCCATGGACCATTGGGCAAAGTGAAAGCAAATGGTAAATAACTTTCCAATGACTGAGAAACAGCGCGTGTCGGAGAAAAAAAGAAAAAAAGGCAAAATATACACGTATAGATTCGGATCATTTCTTGAGCTTTTTCTCTGGGGTTATAGTCACCAAAGCTGAGCACGGCATCTTTCCCTTTTTTAACCCAAGGAAACGTATTAGTAACGGTAATGGTTTGGTTTATAAGGTCCTTGTGGTGTGACTCCAATATAGGCGGCTTGTTCTTCTGATAAAACACTTAATTTTATTCCTAACCGATCAAGATGTAGACGTGCAACTTTTTCATCAAGATGTTTAGGCAAAACAGTGACTTCATTTGTATAGTGTTCTGCACGGGTAAAAAGTTCAATTTGCGCTAAAACTTGATTAGTAAATGAAGCTGACATGACAAAAGAGGGATGCCCAGTCGCATTCCCGAGGTTTAACAAACGCCCTTCAGAAAGCAAAATGATGCGTTTTCCATCGGGAAAGGTGATCATATCAACTTGTGGTTTAATATTCGTCCATGGCAAATTTCTAAGGGCTGCGACTTGGATTTCGTTATCAAAATGACCAATATTTCCAAGAATACACATATCCTTTACTTGTCGCATATGATCTAAACGAACAACATCTTTATTGCCTGTTGTCGTGATGATAATATCAGCACTGGCAGCATCATCATCCAAATTAACAACTTCATAGCCATCCATAGCTGCTTGAAGAGCGCAAATAGGATCAATTTCTGTTACTTTAACACGAGCCCCAGCACCAGAAAGAGATGCTGCTGAACCCTTTCCTACATCACCATAACCACAGACAATGGCAGTTTTACCAGCGATCATCACGTCTGTTCCACGTCGAATACCATCGACTAATGATTCTTTACATCCATATTTATTATCAAACTTTGATTTAGTAACGCTATCATTGACATTAATAGCAGGAAAAGGCAGAAGCCCTTCTTTTTGTAACTGATAAAGACGATTTACACCTGTTGTGGTTTCTTCGCTTACACCTTTAATTGCTGCGCGCTGTCGTGTAAAAAATCCTGGCGTTGCATCCATACGCTTTTGTATTTGTTTGAAAAAAATTTCTTCTTCTTCTGTTTTGGGATGCGAGAGGATATCTTTATTTTGTTCTGCACGACTTCCCATTAAAATATAGTTTGTGGCATCAGCTCCATCATCTAAAATAAGATTAGAAGGATTACCATCTGGCCATTGGAAAATTGCATCTATATAAGTCCAATATTCTTCCAATGTTTCACCCTTAACGGCGAATACAGGAATACCAGTTGCGGCAATAGCTGCTGCTGCATGGTCTTGCGTAGAAAAAATATTGCTAGAGCTCCACCGTATATCGGCGCCAATTGCTTTTAATGTTTCAATTAAAACAGCTGTTTGAATTGTCATGTGCAATGAGCCAGAAATACGCGCTCCACGCAAAGGTTGATTAGAGGAAAACTCCTTGCGACAAGCCATCAAACCAGGCATTTCAGTTTCAGCAATATCAAGTTCTTTACGACCATAAGCGGCAAGTGCAATATCTTTGACAACAAAATCTTGAGCTGCCATTTTTCATTCCTTTAAAATAAGTTTTTCCAAGACGGTAGGAGAAATTAAAAAAAAATGCAATACAAGAAGAGGACTTCTTTATGTGAAAAAGCGCTTTTAAAATTTCCATAAATTTGTGCAACAAATATACATTTATAGATCGGAGTAATGATGTTACTGACAGAATAAAAGATCTTCATGATAAGTCTTATTATATAAACAAAACTCTATCCTTTTCACGTAACTTTAAAGCTTTTAAAAATCTCCAGAGGGAATACCTTTTAAATAATAAAAATGGTGCATTGCTTCACAGTTTTTATATCGATTTTTTAAATGGGATAATATCGAAAGTAATATACTCGTATTCTACTCACTTATGCAGTTGTTGAAAAGGGAAGTATTACCTTACTTTAATCTCATGACTAAGCTTTTTAGCAAAATAATATAATGCAAAGCCATAGGCTATCATGTTTATGAATAGACAATTCAGAATCGGTTTTTTAGGATTCCAATGTTGCATCTGCTCTTGGATAAAAACAGTTTATAAGAAGTGCTTTTCTCCTGTTTTCAGCGATTTTTATCAAAATATTATAGACATACGATTAAAAATTTTTTGTGACTCTGAATAGAGCATTTAAAATGCAAAAACATTATTCTATTGAGCATTCTGATTTTAAAACCGCTAACAACGAGCTATGAATTATAAATCAAATAATTAACTCAGTTTTGGAAGAATTTATTCTAGACGAGTAAGTTTTGGGAAAATTGACCATGTGGACGAAATCGCCATAGATAACTTGGCAAAAATGCAGCCATTGCTCTGGGGGTAATTCCCACACCTTCTAGAGTATATCCATTCTCTATAGCCTCTTTAGAAACAATGTTATCCATTTGCAAAAAACGTATCTGATTGGCTGTTATAAGTGTTGGTACAAAAGGCAATTTACCAATAGTTCCCAAAATTCCCCCAATCAATAGACCAACAGAAAGAGGCATGGATAGGATTGTTTTTTTACGGTGAATAATTTTGAGTATATTTTCAAGAGTATTTTGGAAGGTGATAATCTGGGGACCGCCAAGATCATAATTTTTTCCCCAAGCAACCTGTCCATCTAAAGCGCGCGCGATAAACTCAGCAACGTCACCAACATACACGGGTTGCAATTTGCTTTGCCCACCCCCAAAAAGAGGCATAATTGGTAAAAAACGTGACAAATCTGCTAAGGTGTTAAAGAAACAATCCTCTGGTCCAAAAATAACGGATGGACGGATAATAATTGCTTGAGGATGCTTGTTATGAATAATTTGTTCACCCATAAACTTAACACGTGCATAAAGACATGAAGCATTCTCGTTAGCCACAAGTGTTGACATATATATGAGTGGAATAGCAGCTTCTGCTGTTAATTCAGCAACATTGTAAACACCATCAATTTGTGTGTTTTTAAAATTCGATTGATTTGCTTGTTTTAAGCTACCAGGTAAAAATACTGCCGCATCAGCTCCAAGCAATGCGCGTGCAACAGAGGCACGATGCTTGATATCTGTTTTAAGCATTTGGGTTTGTCCTACTTCTCCTATTTGGAGCATGTAATAAGCTTTTTGTGGACAACGAACAGCGATACGAACGCGATATCCCCGCTTAGTCAAAGTTTCAACGACATGTCGTCCTACAAAACCAGATCCGCCAAAAACAGTAATAAGTTTAGGATGTTGATAAAGTGCACAATCAAGTTGCATGATTAAAAAGTCTATCTTTCAAAGCTTTTAAAATAATCGATTCCTAACACGGAGGTGTTTTATTGTCACGCAAAATATCGCCCGCAAGATAAAGGGAACCACCAATAAGGACAATTGCCTCTTTATATTCCGCTCTAATCTTATGCAAAGCATCTTGTAGATGTGCTTGTGGAGTAGCAAAAATTCCTGCTTTTTGCGCTGATTCAGCTAATTTTATTGGAGAGATACTGGCATTATTGTTAATTAGCGGTATCGTATATATTTTATCGACAAGGTTCGCTAAGGAACGAAAATAACCGACAGCATCTTTGGTATTGAGCATGCCAGCAATCATAATAATCGGACGATCTGTTTTTTTTCTCCATTGTGCAAGTTCTACTGCAATAACTTTTCCAGCAGCAGGATTATGACCACCGTCTAACCATAAATCAATATTAGGAGACAGTTGATCAACCAAGTGTCCTTGGATAAGACGTTGCATCCGTGCGGGCCAATAAATATTTTTCAAAGCATCATTTATGGCTTGTTCTGAAAGTCGAAAACCTGCTTGACAAACTGCTTCAAGAGACGCGCCGGCATTGGCGATTTGGTGGTCTCCAATAAGGTTAGGAAGGGGAAGATCCATGAGACCTTGATTGTTTTGGAAAACCATACGTCCATGTTCTTTATAACTTTGATAATCTTGATCAAATAGAGAATAAGGTGCTTTATTTTTATTAGCAAGAGGTATTAAAGTAGCAAGAGTTTCTTCATAATTTTGCTTCCCGATGACTACTGGAACGTTTGGTTTGATAATTCCCCCCTTTTGAAAAGCGATTTGAGCAATTGTGTTTCCAAGAAAGGTCTCATGATCATAATCAATGGGCATAATAAGCGATACAGCTGGTTTATTAATGACATTGGTAGCATCAAAACGTCCTCCCAACCCAACTTCTAAAATGACAACATCAGCTGGATGTATACTAAACAGCATAAAGGCAGCGGCTGTAAAAATTTCAAAAATAGTAATCGGCTCTTGACGATTTACTTTTATAATTTCACTGATTGTTTCAGCCAATTGGTTTTCTGTAACAAGTTGACCACCTCCTTTTTGACCTATCCGGCAGCGTTCATTCCAGTTGACGAGATGAGGTGAGCTATAAACATGAACGCAGTATCCTGCACTTTCCAAAAGAGCACGGCAAATTGCTGAGGCAGATCCTTTGCCATTTGTTCCAGCGATGTGAATAATAGGGGCAAGTTTTAAATGTGGATTACCAAGACGCTCTAAAAGGTGAACAATACGCTCTAAAGAAAGATCAAATTTTTTCGGATAATTTTTTAGTAAATCATCCACCACCCTTTGTATTTGACTTTGTTGCATAAACTTAAGCTGCTTTTGTCCTAGAAAGCGATGTTTGAAAGTCTGTTGGGGATGGATCGGAAGGGTTAAAAACAGCAGGGCGTTTCATCATCAAGCGTAAAAGACGTGCAATGGTTGTTTTCATTTCTAAACGCGATACAACCATATCAATCATACCATGTTCGAGCAGATATTCACTACTTTGAAAGCCTTCTGGTAGGGTTTCACGTATAGTTTGTTGAATCACACGTGGACCAGCAAAACCAATCATAGCGCCAGGTTCGGCAATGTGAATATCACCAAGCATGGCGTAAGAAGCAGTAACACCACCGGTGGTTGGATTAGTCAGCACAACAATATAGGGAAGTTTTGCTTCTTTCAACATTTCAATCGCTACGGTTGTACGAGGCATTTGCATCAACGAGAGCGTTCCTTCTTGCATGCGTGCGCCACCAGAAGCAGAAAAAAGAACTAATGGGCGCTTTTCGGCAATGGCAGTATCAAAAGCTTTGATAATAGCTTCCCCTGAAGCCATACCGAGTGATCCACCCATAAAGGCGAAATCTTGAACGGTTGCAATAATTGGTAAGCCTTCAATCGTACCACGTGCACTTAAAATATTGTCATCAACACCAAGTTT
Source organism: Bartonella sp. CM120XJJH (assembly GCF_042194715.1). NCBI lineage: Bacteria > Pseudomonadati > Pseudomonadota > Alphaproteobacteria > Hyphomicrobiales > Bartonellaceae > Bartonella > Bartonella sp. CM120XJJH. The sequence continues at coordinate 93,100 of NZ_JBHINE010000001.1, forward strand.
AGAACGATAATCTTTTAACCGGTCAATATAGCGTTTTTCGTCACGAAATTTTAAAGGATCTGTTACAACTTTTGGATTTTCAAGAGTTGTATAAACACCATCATCAAAAAAATGCATGAGACGATTTTTCGCGCTGATACGCATATGATGGCCAGAATTGGGAGCGACAAATTGATTAGCTTCCAGATCTTTATGGAAGATCATTTCACCACTGGTAGGATCTTTAATCCATAGATTTTCTGGAATTTCACGGCGCCCCAATATAGAGTTAATTTTAGGACGAACATAATTTGTAATCCAGTTCATCTTTATAACCTTCCTTTAAATATTACACATCTTTCGCATAATTTGAAAGAATACGAACCTAAACAGTCACATTTGCTTTACCGGTGGAACAAAGAAGCCTATTTAATACTTTTATCAGTGTACGTATAGCTTGTTTTTTAATTTTTCCAATATCATAACAATTATATCTATGAAGAGTGTTCCCTATAACAAATTTCTTATAAGTTTAAAGAACTTATATGTTTTTATTTTTTACTTTGGTATTTAAATTCACTCCTTGCGATGGTTAACAAATCCTTTATTTTTTAATAAAAATGAATATCCAATTAATCATTCGTATCAACAGTTTTGAAGAAAAGAAACCTTATAATATAAGGCGTTAACAAGGCTAAAATAACCCATTTAAGATAAGGATATAATAACACCATATTAGCGAAACGCTAACATCAGAGCAAGATTTTTTTCAAAAGGTTTCTTTAAAGCGCGCGCTTTTCACAATTAAAATAGAATACTCTCAAAAATGCTATTATATTACTCATTCATGTGCTTGTTTTACACAGACATTTTTCAATAATCCCCAAAACTCTCTTATGATGGTGCTCAGAAGAGTATATCTCTCCATAAATGATATAAAATACATTATGCTCTCCATTTTTACTGAAATAGAAGGTACAAATCGATACCATCATACTCTTTTCCAGTTTTTAATGTGACGAAAATGTTTGCATTGAGAGAATTCATAAAAGATATTTCACGCCTTTTTGAAAGTACTTTTATCCACACACCATTTCCGTTTGTGATATATTAACAAACGATTTCACTTGATCTAATATGAATAGGATTAAAATGAGAAGCCTCATGATATTTAGGTTTTTCACTCATGTTGAGTAATGATAATTATTATTATAAATCAATATATTACTTTAATAAAAGATAAAGCATAAAATTTTATATTATGCTTTTTTAGCTGGCAAGTTTTATTAACCTTAAAGTCAAGGAACATTATTTTTGTGTAATGCGTGCCATGGTTTTTTGGGAAAGCATTTTGTGTAAATATGTCATAAAGGCGGCTGCAAAAAGCGGTGTTGCTAAATTAAGAATTGGAATTGAAACAAAAAGCGCTATCAATAACCCTGCACCAAAAACCGTTGTGTAATGAGTATGTAAAAAAGCACGTGCATCTTGCTCTGTTCGAAAACGATAAGCAGCAAACAAGAAATATTCATGACCAAGCAAATAACCATTAATAACATAAAAAGCAATTAAATTAATACCTGGTATGAAGAATAAAATAAAAGCAATTCCATTACCAAGAAGGCTTAAAATAACGAATTTTAAGGAAATGATAAGAGAACGCTGAAACGGTAAAGCTTGTCCAATAGGCTCGTTTGGATAATCCTCTTTTTCAATGACTTCAGCAGCAGAGTCAATGAAAAAACCACCAATCATAGCTGCGATTGGTGCAATTAAAAAAGCCAACAAAAGAGCTAAACCAAGATTAAAAATGATAAGCATGCTAAACCCAATCCATCCCGCCCAACTAGGGAGTCCAGGAAGGAATTGAGCAATCCAGGGCCAAAAGTAAGACACAAAAAGTTGGTGCACACATAACCATAAAATTGTGAGAATGAAAAAAGTAACCCCCAATGCTTTCAGTATCATAATACGATATTGCGAAGTCAAAAGACGTTGTAAAGCACGATAAGAAGCAGTAAAAATCATAGATTAATAAACTAAGGAAAGAAGCAAAAAAACAAGAAATATATTTAAAGAATGTAGAGTGTAATTTTTTCTTTTTTAAATTTCAAGATTTCTTTTCAAGAACATTATAAAAAACGGCTAAGGCTTTTTTGTTTAAAATAAAATTTGAATAAATAGAAATTTTGAATTTTAAAAACCAAGAATAATTTAAAAAACAGCTGTTTTAGAAGAAGTTTTGAATATTTTTGTATAGAGTGTAGATTATTGCATTTGTATGATATATGTGAAAAATTAAGGAATAAGAACTATTTGGGAGGAAAGTTGTTTACTTCTATTTATTCAGTAGAGTTGTCTAGCTTCGTTTATCTACGTGCTTAATTATTTTGCACAATTCCTAATACTCTGTACTTTTCTACTATTTGACGGCATGCTTTTGCCTCTCGCTTTTATTCAAAACAATATTGAGTTCAATGGAATAGGTCCATAGATATTCTGATTTTGGGTAACAGATTAATATGATAGAAGTGGAAAAAATAAGCTTAGGCGATTAACCGCCCATATCCCATGGAAGAACAGTTTCTTGAGAAGAAACAATAGAGTGGGAGACACCACTGATGATTAAAAATGATGAGATTTTAAATTTTAAAAGCTATAAGTGCAACGAAGTAAGAATTCACTGAAGCACTTTTCATACAAATGGTGCACTGTATCAAATAATTTTTAGATAATAACACCATTAATTTATGAAGAGAATTGATCATTTTCAACTTGAATAACAAAATATAGAAATATTCTTTAATTTCAAAGCTTCTGTTCAACATCAAAAAGTTATTTACTTGCACATTACAGGCGAGATCAATGTATGGATACAAAGCTTTCGATAAAGGAATAAAAATTCTTCTCATGAAACATCACAATGTGAAGATATCATGGATCAAATTCTAGTCTTTGTGGTCTTGGTATATTGGAGAGAGGACACGCACATTTAATCTTAAAGACTGATCCATGAGGAAAATAATAAAGACTTCAGTTTTATAAACTTATAGACAGTGGTGCAATGAATTTTGTCTACACTCTTTATGAGCGATTTATAAGTTTTAGTGTGAGGTATGCTTAGAATTGCATTGAGATGTTATAATATATTGATTTATACATTATTTTTCACAGTGAATAAGAACTCCAAATAAAGTTGTCATATTTTCTCATTAGCTGCTCTCATTATGAAACAATCAAAATCATTTATTTGCATATCATAAATAGGACCAATATGGGGATAAAAACATTGAAGAAAGAAAATACTTTTTATAAATTTTATCCAGTGCAAGAGCTTTCTCAAAATTGATAGTAGGCAAAGTGAATGATAGCTTGTTTTTTATAAGCTGGGGAGACAGTGGTGCAATAGATCCTACTTTTATGGAGGCTAGGGTGAGATAGGATTTTAAAAAAAACATTTCCCAACGCTCGTCATACTCATTTCGCAACAGCGCTTGTTAATGGTATAAGGGGAAAGCTCTCGGGAATAATATAAAACTTATAGGGCACCCACTATCTTTACGCTTAATAAAAGGGCACGCCAGCGCCATCATCCTCAGTGTTGCTCGACAACAGCCCTTTGTTTTGAGACGGTCCATTATAAGCATTTTTAGTTCTTTCTCAAACATTTTGTATTCATACAGCTATCCTTGTTTGCAACGTGCAAGAAAATGGGTTTCATTGTTTCATGATGAGAGAGATTGGGAATAAGAGAATCTTACGATATGCGGGATTCTAATTTAATATGAACAACACTAGATTATCATTATAAATCAAAATAATTATATAATAACCGAGGTAGATAGACACTATTTTCAGTTCTATTTTATGAGGTGTTTTAATCAATGCATTTGAAGAGTTATTATGTGGAATAGGGTATATTTTCCTCATGAGGAGTAGGTGTCTGGGGGGCAAAAAATGATACAATCATGTTTGCTAATTTTTGCGCTACGTGCTGTTTACTCATATGGGGCCATTGTTCAACTTTTTCCTTACTCACGAGATAAACTTGATTTGTATCAGCACCCATGACACTTGTTCCATCTAGTTGAAGAGAAATATCATTAGCAAGAATGAAATCAGCTCCTTTTTCAACACATTTTTTTTGTGCATTGGCAATGATATCACATGTTTCAGCAGCAAAACCAATGACCAATGAGGGGCGGTTTGGAGCGTGTCCAATTGTTGCTAAAATGTCAGGATTTTCGACCATATGAAGGGATGGTGGTATTTTATGAGCATTCTTTTTAATTTTGTGTAACGACTGCGTTTGACTGCGCCAATCACAAACAGCGGCAACGAAGATGGCGCCATCAGCAGGCAATGCTGTTTGAACGGCTTGTAACATCTGTTGTGCTGTTTCAACATGAATGGTTTTTACTTCTTGTGGGGCTGCAAGATTAACAGGTCCACAAATAAGTGTTACTTTTGCACCCAAATGCGCAAGAGCGGTTGCGATGGCATGACCTTGTTTACCTGAAGACCGATTAGCAAGATAACGCACCGGATCAATTGGTTCATGGGTAGGGCCAGAGGTAACGATGAAATGGCGGTCAGAGAGAGGTTTTTCATGTACATTCAACAGAGTCTCTATGGTAGCGACAATGTTTAAAGGTTCGCTCATGCGCCCATATCCTATCTCGTCACGTTCAGCCATATTTCCGATTTCTGGTCCAATGATATGAACGCCATCTGCGCGCAGTTGTGCAACATTGCGAATAGTAGCTGGATGCGCCCACATGGACGGATTCATAGCGGGTGCAATTAAGAGTGGACAATGTGCCGCTAAAAGAATGCAATCAGCCAGATCATCTCCTATGCCATTGGCTATTTTTGCAATGCGATTGGCTGTAGCAGGGGCTAAAATAATAAGGTCAGCATTACGTGCTAATCGGATATGTCCAATATCGTGCTCTTCTTCGCGTGAAAATAAATCAGTATATACAGTACCACCGCTTAAAGCTTCAGCGGCTAAAGGCGTAATAAATTTTTGCGCTGCTTTTGTCATCACAACTTTTAAGTGTGCTCCACGTTCTTGTAAACGGCGAATTAAATCAAGTGCTTTATAGGATGCAATACTTCCTCCAATAATAAGAAGGAGTGATTTTGATTTCAATGATTGCACTTCAACAGCACGAGTATGAGAGAGTTGTGCGGTGAAAGGAGGGGGATTGCTTAAAAGGCGTCGGACTTCTTCTTCCATAGAAATACCATTTTGCGCGGCGCGTATGCGCAAAGCTTCTTTGGTTTCAGGAGACAGGTTACGAATAGTAATGCTGGCCATAAAATACCTCCAAGAAATAAAATGCTTGCAATGATTTCATTGTTGATATTTTTAGCATATTAAGGAAATTAGAAAAGATGAAAAAAGTAAAAAGTGAGACAAACGCAACAAAGTGCAATGATGAAAAGGCTATAACGACCATAACGGTTTCTACGACTTTGTTCGACAGCAAGTTGTTTGAGGGTGTCAGGAGAAAGATTAAAACCTGTTTTTCTCATTTGATTAAAATCTTCTTCTATCCGTTGGAAATTTTGAACCAATTGTGGTGTTTTACGTGCCAGCGAAAGGAGAGCTTGCGCTCCTTCACTAAAGTCTTTTGCAACGCCTACGGGTCCTAAATTTTTACTAATCCATTCTTTGACAACAGGTTCAGAAGCTTTCCACATATTAAAAGTTGGGTCTAATGTGCGGGCAACACCTTCCACGACAACCATCGTTTTTTGCAGCAATAAAAGTTCAGGTCGCGTTTGCATGTCAAATAATTCAGTGACTTCAAACAACAATGTGAGCAATTTAGCCATGGAAATGCTTTGTGCTGATTGTCCGTGAATTGGTTCGCCAATAGCCCGGTTGGCTTGCGCAAAGCTTTCAATATTATGGTGTGAAGGAACATAACCTGCCTCAAAATGGGCGCGTGCAACCCGATGATAATCGCGGGTAATAAAGCCATAAAGAATTTCAGCAAGGAAATGCTTTTCTTTTTTGCCAAGCCTTCCTGTAATGCCTAGATCAACAGCAACAATACATCCTTGCGAGTCTACAAATAAATTACCAGGATGCATATCGGCGTGAAAAAAACCATCACGCAATGTATGACGAAGAAAAGATTGAATAAGCGTAATGGCAAGCGCCTGCAAATCAAATCCTGCTTCTTTGAGTTTGGAAATTTCGGATATTCTGATACCATCAATCCATTCCATTGTAAGAACATTACGTCCTGTCCGTTCCCAGTCAATACGTGGAACTCGAAAGCCTGTATCATGTTGAATATTTTCAGCCATTTCAGATATAGCTGCTGCTTCTAAACGTAAATCCATTTCAATGCGTGTTGTTTGTGCTAAAGTATCCACCACACAAACAGGACGAAGCCTTCGAGAGGCAGGGATGTAGCGCTCTTGTAAGTGAGCAATGAGATAGAATCCTCTAAGATCTTTAGAAAAACGTGCTCTGATATTAGGACGAATAACTTTTACAGCACATTTTTTTTTATGACCAGTTTCATCACTGTATTCAGCTGGATGAACTTGAGCAATAGAAGCGGCGGCAATGGGGGGATAAAAATTTACGAATAAATCATCAATAGAGCGACCAAGAGAACTTTCAATTTGAGCAATAGCAGCAGTGCAAGAAAATGTTTGGACACGATCTTGTAGTTGTGACAAATCTTCTGCAATATCACGCCCCACAATATCAGGTCTTGTAGCAAGAAATTGACCAAGTTTTATGTAAGAGGGTCCAAGCTTATTAATGGCATACGAAATATTTTCAGATCGCTGTTTCTTTTTTGTTTTGCGTCGTGCTAATGTACCAGCTATGCGATGACATAGCGCTGGAAATCCTTGAAGATCATCATGAGGAAGAGCACTTAAAACACCTTCACGTGTTAAAACCCATCCTGCACGCATCAATTGAAAGTAAGGGGAAATTTGCACCATTTTTTAAATTTTCCAACCTGAATGCAGCGCTGCAATCGCACCGGTGAGATTGCGGTACGATACCCGCGAAAACCCCGCATTCTTGATCATATGGGCAAAATCATCTTGCCTAGGAAATTTGCGGATAGATTCAACCAAATAACGATAAGCATCGCCATCATTTGCGATAAATTGACCCAGCTTAGGGATAGCATGGAAAGACCAAATATCATAAATTTTATCGAGCCAAGGCATCTCAACATTTGAAAATTCTAAACATAAGAAACGTCCACCGGGCTTTAAAACACGAAAAGCTTCTCTAAGAGCTTGATCAATATGAGGAACATTGCGAATTCCAAAAGCAATAGTGTAAGCGTCAAAGCTTTGATCTTCAAAAGGAAGATTTTCTGCATTGGCTTCAACAAAATCAATCAGAGGGGCAAGACCATTTTTTTGTGCGCGTTTTTTGCCAACGCTGAGCATTGAGCCATTAATATCAAGCACTGTAGCATGGGCTTTTTGGCGTGAAGCATTAAGAATACGAAAAGCAATATCACCTGTACCGCCAGCGACATCAAGAACTTTCCAATGAGAAAGTGCTGGGGGGGAAAGCCAAGCAATCATGGAATTTTTCCACATACGGTGTAGCCCTAAGGATAAGATATCATTCATCTTGTCGTAATTTTCAGCAACAGAATGAAACACACCATCTACCATGGATTGTTTTTGTGTTTCATCTACTCTTGTAAAACCAAAAGAGAGCTCCATGCCACCCTTGGTTCCTACACGTTCTGTTTCAACTGCCATGTGTATGATCTTCCTTATTTTTCTTTTATCGTAAATGAAATAGAGAGGGAATGTTCAACTACGAAAAAACAACGTATAAAACTACGACATTTACACAGCCAAAAGCAGAAGAGTACCTTTAGATATCAAGATTGGCAACGCTTAAGGCATTGTCTTGAATAAAAATACGTCTAGGCTCAACTTCATCACCCATGAGACGAGAAAAGAGTGAATCTGCATCGGTTGCATCATTAATTTTTACTTGTAAAAGAGAACGTGCATTAGGATCAAGAGTTGTTTCCCAAAGCTGTTCAGCATTCATTTCCCCAAGACCTTTATAACGTTGAAGAGTAAGACCTTTTTTACCATTTGTAAAAATGCTCTCTAAAAGGCTAATGGGCCCAAAAATACGCTCTGTTTTATCTTTGCGACGTAAAAGAACAGGAGGGTGGTATATGTCGATAAAATTTTGGGAAATGCGATCAATTTGGCGTGCGTCAGTTGAATTTATAAGCCCCACATCAAGCGTAACAACATCTTTAACACCACGCAAAATACGCTCAAAACATAAGTTTCCATCTGCTGTATATTGTCCACTCCAACCTTGTTCCATATCATCAGCAATCAGATTAAGGCGGTGTGCTATAGTATCTGCTATTTTTTGTGCTTTTTCTTGTGTTGCAAAGACTTCAGGATTAAAAGCGCCAACAATTGCTGCTTGTTCAACAATATTACGGTCATAACGGGTATGAAGACCATTTAAAAGTTGACGTAATATACGAGCATCTTTAGCGAGTTGATACAAATCAGCCCCTGCACGAACTTCTCCTGTTGAAAGCTCAAGCGTTGTTTCTTCTAATCCAGTATCGATCAAGAATTCTTCAAACGCTGCTTCATTTTTAATATATTGGGAAGATTTTCCACGCGATACTTTATAAAGAGGAGGCTGAGCAATATAAAGATGTCCACGTTCAATCAACTCAGGCATCTGTCTAAAAAAGAAAGTGAGCAGCAGAGTACGAATATGAGCTCCATCAACGTCCGCATCCGTCATGATAATAATCTTATGATAACGTAATTTATCCGGTGAAAATTCATCTTTACCGATAGACGTTCCAAGAGCTGTAATAAGTGTTCCAATCATATCAGATGAGAGCATGCGGTCGAAACGTGCTCGTTCAACATTGAGGATTTTACCACGAAGGGGTAAAATTGCTTGATTTTGACGTGAGCGCCCACCTTTTGCTGAACCGCCAGCCGAATCCCCCTCGACAATAAAGATTTCTGATTTTGCAGGATCACGTTCTTGGCAATCGGCAAGCTTTCCTGGCAGAGAAGTGATATCAAGCGCTCCTTTTCGTCTTGTGAGTTCACGTGCTTTGCGTGCTGCTTCACGTGCTGTTGCAGCTTCTACCACTTTACTAATGAGAAGTTTTGCTTCATGAGGATGTTCTTCCAGCCATACTGAAAGACCTTCATTGACCAAATTTTCAACAATAGGGCGCACTTCAGAAGAGACTAGCTTATCCTTTGTTTGTGAAGAAAATTTTGGATCAGGAACTTTGACAGAAAGAATAGCTGTTAATCCTTCACGGCAGTCATCACCGGTTAAGTTCACTTTTTCTTTTTTAGCAATACCTGAAGATTCAGCATAGCCATTAATTTGGCGTGTAAGGGCACTTCTAAAACCTATCAAATGAGTTCCACCATCACGCTGAGGAATATTATTGGTAAAACACAAGACCTTCTCATGATAGGAATCGTTCCACCATAGGGCAACATCAACGCTCATACCATCCTTTTCACTTGCAATGTAAATAGGGTCATCAAGCAGAGCTTTTTTTGATTGGTCAATATATTTGACAAACTCCGTTAATCCACCTTCATAATGCAATTCAACTGATTTAACATCAGCATGACGTTCGTCAACAAGAAGAATATAAACCCCAGAATTTAGAAAGGCTAATTCCCGTAAACGGCGCTCCAAAGTCTCAAAATCAAACTCAACCATAGTAAAAGTTTCAGAACTTGGTAAAAATCTGATTTCTGTTCCACTTTCTTTATCGCAATCGCCAATAACTTTTAATGGAGCATCAGCCACCCCGTGGGTAAAAGATATTTCATGAATTTTACCATTCCGTCTGATTTGCAATTTAAGCCAAACGGATAATGCATTCACAACAGAGACACCAACACCGTGTAATCCACCTGAAACTTTATAAGAGTTTTGATCAAACTTTCCGCCGGCATGAAGCTGTGTCATAATAACTTCAGCTGCAGAAATACCTTCTGTTGGATGGATATCTGTCGGAATTCCACGTCCATTATCACGAACAGAACAAGAACCATCAGCATGGAGTGTGACGTTTACAAGAGTAGCATGACCGGCTAGAGCTTCATCGATAGCATTGTCTACAACTTCATAGACCATATGGTGTAAACCCGATCCATCATCAGTATCACCAATATACATACCAGGACGTTTGCGTACAGCATCAAGACCTTTGAGAACTTTGATAGAAGCGGCGTCATAGTTATTGCTTTGTTCTGGTGAGGTTATTTCATCACTCATAAGTTAGTCCATTCCTGTGTTCAATTTACAATATTTTATCTGCTTTTTTTTAAGCTCAATGTTTTGATCAGTTATTTATGGAATAACCACATTAAATATTTACCGTATATCAGATCTAGATTCAATATCTGTCGATATATAATGGAAAGAATGATAGTGTAGTATTATACAGAAAAATACAGTTTATTTAGGGTGGTGATATAAATATTTAAGCGCTTCCTTGATATATTGTCATCCTTTTATTCAACTTTACAACTTTGAAAACGTTCATGACAATGTTTTTAAATAATAAGGTAATGACACAGTGTTTACGTTTTTTTCTCATTTCTGTAATGGAGGTTACGTCCTCATTTAAAACAACATGCCATTGTGCTACTTATTTACGCACTTTTTAAGAAGCATCTTTCAATGTTCTCAGACTTGTTTTCTATGACGTTTGAATAGCATAAAGTACCTTGTGAATGCTATAAAATCCATTGTCTTATCTTGACAGTAAGGTACAAACCAGTATCATCATTTTATTTTCAGCTTTTAAATGTTGATGCAACCTTAATGTTGAGAAAACCCTTGGCATTTGAGAGGTATTTTTACTCTTTTCTTCAATAGTACTTATATACTCCCTCCGGTTGTGATACACAAAGAAATAGTTTTGATATTTTCAATATAAATAAATTAATATTACAAATCAGTATCTTAATATTTTAAGATACGCGGGATATTTTGATAAAATAGAGTGTATCACTAAAGTATGTACAGCTTATTTCTTATATTTAAAAAATCAAATCGCCTTTCGTTAAAATTACTTTTTATATTCATTTGGGAAAATTAACATCAGAAATCTAAGTATTTTCAGTAGGTTTCAAAAAAATATATGAAAACTGTTAAATTTTTTAACAGTTTTTAAAAATAGCAAGAATTTTATTTATTAAACGCCAGATATTTTGGTGAAGTGCGTTAGATAATAATTGAGAAGAGTTGCATCTTAGTTTTGAAAAATGGGGGAGAAATTTTGAAAATAAAAAAATCTATATATGTAAAACAGCTTCAATCGCGTTTACGGTACTTTTTATTCAATAATCCATATAATATTTTTATTCGTATTTTATTTGTAGCAGGTGGGGTTCTATTTTCCTCTTACGCAGAAGCTGAAAGGTTGCCTTCTTTTTTTGATTCGCATGAACATTTGGTGCAACCTGATACAACGGATATCCTTCGTTTGCGTTTTGTAACAACTTTTGATTTTCCACCTTTTAATTTCCTTGATCAAACGGGGCATCTTGCAGGTTATAATATCGATTTATTGCGCGCTATTTGTTCAAAATTAAAACTAGAGAAGCTTTGTGAAGTAGAAGTAATTCCTTGGAAAGAGCTTGTGGAACATGTTAAAAGTGGTGGTGCAGAAGTCATTATTGCGGGTTTAAAAGAAACAAGTAAAACCCAGCAAGATCTTGTTTTTACAAAGTCATATTTGCGCTTTCCAGCGCGATTTGTTGCTTCTCGATTTTTAAATATCGATGAGCCAATAAGCGATAAATTGCTACACTTAACCAGTGGTGTTTTGTCTAAAAGTGTTCACGAAAAGCTTTTTCATTATTATTTTCCTAAAGCCAAATGGCAAGGATTTAAAAAGAGAGAAGAGCTCTATAAAGCATTACAGGAGCGTAAAATTGACCTTATTTTTGATGATGGATTTGCTTTATCGTTATGGTTCAAAAAACAAAAATCTGTTGATTGCGGTCATTTTGTTGGGGGGGCATATATGGCGCCACAGTTATTGGGACAAGGAATGCAGCTTGCTGTTGCAAAAAAGAATGAAAAATTGGTTGATATACTCAATTATGCGCTGAAATCTCTAGAAGAGGATGGTAAACTTACAGAACTTTATTTGCGTTATTTTCCAATAAGTTTTTATTGATGAATAGTTTTTTAGTTAAGAGCCGTTAATCTTTCTGCGCCTAGTCGATAGGAAATAGCCTCTGCGAGATGATAACGTGAAAGATTATCTGATTCGTCAAGATCAGCAATTGTGCGTGCAACTTTGAGAATGCGATGATAAGCGCGTGCAGAGAGGTGCATTTTTTCACTCACATCTCGTAAGAGTATGGTCGCACTTTTATCGGGAATGGCAATCTGTTCTATAATTTTGGCAGGGCAATCGCCATTGGTACGAATATGATCAAACCCCATTGTTGAAAAACGTTTAGCTTGAATGTTACGGCACCGTGCGACGCGTTCGGCAACGTCGCAGCTTTTTTCTGATTGTTCTGGTTGCATAAGGTCCATAGCTGTTAAAGCAGGGACATCTATCCGTAAATCAATTCGGTCAAGCAGAGGACCAGAAATACGGGACTGATAATCGATTTGACAGCGTATTCCTTTAGGGCAAACATGGTCTTTTTCGCCTGCCATACCACAACGGCAAGGATTCATTGCGGCAATGAGTTGGAAGCGAGCAGGATAGCTAATATGGTGATTAGCGCGGGCGATAACCGATTCTCCGCTTTCTAAGGGTTGACGAAGAGAATCAAGAACCTGCGGAGAAAATTCAGGCAATTCATCAAGAAATAACACACCATTATGGGCAAGGGAGACCTCTCCTGGCCTTCCTTTAAGGCCCCCACCAATCATTGCGGCCATGGAAGCAGAATGATGTGGGGAACGAAAGGGGCAATGAAGTGAGATAGTATTATGAACCGTTTCTCCTGTAATAGAAGCAATAAGAGAGACATCTAAAAGCTCACGGCTATCAAGGGGTGGTAAAATGGAAGGTAAGCGTTGCGCTAACATAGATTTCCCAGCACCAGGAGGACCTACAAACAAAAGGTTATGGCGTCCAGCAGCGCAAACTTCCAAGGCGCGTTTGGCTGTTTTCTGTCCTTTGATTTCGCAAAGATCTGGAAGTTCAGTTTCGATAGTGTATTGGCGCGGTTGTGGACGTTTTTGAATTTGGGTTCCTTTGAAATGGTTGACTATAGTGAGAAGAGTCTCTGGGGCAAGAATATTTATTTCTGCATTTGCCCAGGCAGCTTCAGGTCCACATTGGAAAGGACAAATCAGTCCTTTATCGAGTGATAAAGCTGTCATGGCAGCTGGTAAAACACCATTAACAGCGGTAAGTGAACCATCCAGTGATAATTCTCCTAAAATAATATAGTCTTGCGCTACTTCGGGAGGGAGGATTCCCATAGCAAGCATTAAGCCTACGGCGATTGGCAAATCATAATGCGATCCCTCTTTAGGCAAATCAGCTGGTGCAAGATTAATCGTAATCCGTTTAGTAGGCATAGAAAGTCCACAAGCGTGGAGGGCTGCTTGTACACGTTCACGGCTTTCTGCAACTGCCTTATCAGCTAATCCAACAATAGCCATCCCTATTTTACCAGGGGAAATCATAACCTGTACATCGACAGGAACTGCTTCTAGACCGCGAAAAGCAACAGTTGTAATACGTGCGATCATTTATTTATTTTTCCCCTTTAGACTTGGTAGAGACAATCATATCTATACATAAAAATCAAGAAGCATCTCTATGGTTTTTTTTATAGAGAAATCTATATACATGAGCAGTTTTTAGTGTTCTCATGAAAAGTCATTTGTACAAATTTAACCATGATAGTATGGGACGCAATAAAACATTTATAATAAGCTAAATAAATATGTTAAGAAAAAAGAAAGAGGCTGTTCGTGTTATACAACAGTGCAGAATTTTATGAAAATATAAGGGGAGGGTGACGTTATGTATCGCAGAGTGTTATTTGATGTGATAAAACGTGCAAAATGTGCAAAGTAATTATATTTACCTTTCTTATTTTTATATTATTTAAAGTGTAGTAGACGCAAAGTGTATTATAGGGTATCTGATTTTATGGTATACCAGACAAGAATTTTGTTAAAATCAGGGACTGTGCGCTGTGTATTTATAGGCTTGTGTTTCGCTTTTTCTTTTCCACAGCCACTTGCTGCATTTGATTTTTTCGGCATACCTTTTTTTGGTCAAAAGAAAACAAATGCTTCTTCAAATTATGCCAAAAGTACAGAGAGATTTTATAAAGTTGATGTTGTCGCACCGCCAGGCGCGCCATTAGAAGGTATAAAAATAGTTAAATCTGTTTCTTCTCTTGTTGCTGATAAAGAGAAAGGATCTGCCAGTTCTTCTGGTTTACTAGCCAAGGCGCGTTCAGATTATCGAGCAATTCTTTCTGCTCTTTATGCTGATGGACGCTACGGCGGTGTTATTAGCATTAAAATTAATGGCTTAGAAGTCGCTGATTTAAGTCCGGTAACTCAACTTCCAGCACAATCCAATATTGTCATTACAATTAATGCCGGTCCACAATATGTTTTTAGTGTTGCAAATATTGATAAAGTCGCTCCATTTGAAAAACGTAAAGCGCATAAAATGCCCACAATTGAAGAATTGGGCTATAAAGTTGGGGCGATTGCTAAATCTGAAACCATTTTGAAAGCAGAAAAATGGGCGATAGAAGGATGGCGTCAACAAGGTTATGCTAAAGCTAAAATTATGAAGAGTGAGGTCGTGGCTGATCATGCTGCGTTGCGTGTTGAAGGACGGATTGTTGTTGATCTTGGACAAAAGGCTCATTATGGTCCTTTAAGTGTGCGTAATATAAGTAAAAAACCACGTGTAGATTCAGCTTATATCGCATGGATGACCGGATTGAAGCTAGGACAGAAATACGATTCCGATGCATTAGCTAAGGCAAATGAACGTCTTGCGCGCCTTGGGGTTTTTCGTGCTATCAATATACGTGAGGCTGATACCATTAATCTAGACGGCAGTTTACCGCTTTCACTTGTTGTACAAGAACGTAAACCGCGTCGTTTTGGTGTAGGCGGTAGCTATTCAACATTAGATGGTGCTGGTTTTGAGGCTTATTGGATGCATAACAATCTTTTTGGTCATGCAGAGGTTCTTAAAATTGAAACAAAAATAAGTGGTGTTGGTAGTAATAAAAAGCAATCGTATAATTTTAAAAATTTTGATTATCTTTTTGGTGGCACGTTTATAAAGCCTGGTGTACTCACGCCAGATACAGATCTCAGGTCAGAATTAAAAATACAACAAGATGTTCTAGAAAATTATACGACAAAAGCCATCAAAGGAAGATTAGGTATTACACATATTTTCAATGGTAATCTATCGGGGCAGGCTGCTGTAGAAGTTTCAAATGGTTATTCACGTGATATCTATTTTGGGAGCCGTAATTTTACAACAATAGGTTTCCCTAGCGGTTTGATTTACGATAGTCGTAATAATAAGTTTAATGCAACAAAAGGTTTATATGGGGAAGTTTTCATTGAGCCTTTTTATGAGATGCGTTTTAGCAACTTTGTTGCAAAAGTAACAGCAGAAGGTCGTTCTTATTGGGCGTTGGACGAACGAGATCGTTTTGTTTTTGCTGCGCGGGCAAAGATTGGTACAATTCTTGGGAATGATACAGCACAAATCCCTGCGAATACGCTTTTTTTTGCTGGTGGTGGTGGGTCTGTTCGTGGTTATTCTTACCGTAATATTGGTATCAAAACAGAAAATGATGCGGTTGTTGGTGGACGGGCGGTTGTTGAAGGATCGGCAGAATTGCGTGTTTCTTTAAATGATAAAATAGGGTTTGTCGGTTTTCTTGATGGAGGTGTCGTAGGGGAAAAGGCAAATTTTGATTTTTCTCAAAAAATTAAATGGGGAGCCGGTATAGGAGGTCGTTATATGACGGGTCTTGGTCCTTTACGCGTTGATTTAGCCTTTCCTTTAAAGAGAGAGAAGGGTGATCCTCGCATTGGTTTTTATGTGGGTATAGGGCAAGCATTTTAATGAAAAAAGGTGTACGTTTATCAGCTTTCTTCTTTGTATTTTTGTTTTTTGGGGTGGGTGGTTTTGTTTTTGCGCAAAGAGGAGACATTCTTCCCTCTAGCGAAATGAAAACAGAAGATCGCTCATGGTTTGTTTCTTTAATTGAACGAAAGCTTTCAGCGCCTAATCGTCAAGTTCGTTTACACAATATGCAAGGGACACTGTCTTCTCAAACATCAATTGATACTATTACTGTCAGTGATAAAAAAGGGGTTTGGCTTAAAATTACCAATGCTAAAATGGATTGGAATCGTCTAGCGTTGCTGAGAGGGCGGATGGATATTAACCAGCTTTCGGCAGAACAGGTTACATTTTTACGAAAACCGCAAGGCAATTCTTCTTTTGTTTCTTCCCTTGAGACGGGTAAGTTCTCTTTACCAAAATTGCCGCTTGCTCTTTCTATCAATACGCTTACAGCTCAACATGTGACTTTTGAACAGAATCTTTTGGGTTTTTCTGCTGATATGTCCTTAAAAGGCAATTTCACCTTGGCGAGTGGTAATTTTGATGTCGATATAGCGGCGCACCGTTTAGATGCACCGGGTTCTTTTTCTGTTTTCACCAAGATATCTGATAGTAATCGTACAGCTCAAATTGATATTTCTGCTAACGAACCACAAAATGGTATTTTGGCGAATATTTTTAACATTGAACAACATCCAGCATTAAATCTCGTCGTGAAAGGTGATGGTACTTTTGATGATTTGGTTATCAAACTTACTTTAGAGTCTGATCATCGTTCTATTGTAGATGGTAATGTTATTCTTGCAAGTGTTCCAGAAGGACAGAGTTTGTCTACGAAACTAGAAGGAACACTGAGCCCTTTAATACCTTCTCAATATCGTAGTCTCTTCGAATCTAATATAACATTAAAAGCAAAGGCAAGAAGAACAAAAGAAGGTGTGACACACCTTGATCAGATGGTTATTCAGAACAAAGCAATGAAGGTTATAGCCAATGCTGAAATAACCGCCGATGGATTTTTGCGGCAGCTTTTTGTTGATGGCAAAATGGCTCTTGATAACGAAAAGGAGTCTGTTCATTTACCTGTATCAGAAGTGCCAAAACCTGCGAATACTCTTGCTTTGAACATTGACTATGGTCGCGAAGGGCAACAATCTTGGAATGGGCGGTTGGTTGTAAGTCATTTAAGCAATAAAAATATTTATATTCGCGATGCAATTTTTGATATGGGAGGAGTAAGCGAAAATCTTGATAATGCAGCTTCTCGTCATGTTGGTGTTCAGGTTAAAGGGACGCTTCAAGGGGTTAAAAAGATTAAAGGAGCGTTAGTAGAAAATTTAAGCCAAGCGGTTCATGTGCATTTAGATACGGATATTGTTTCGAATAAACCAATTTTGATTCATGATCTGAGTGTTACGGCTCAGGGTTTTTCTTCTTGGCTAAAGGGGACAATGGAAAATTTTGTTTTTAAAGGCGATCTCGGTTTAAAAGCTCAAACATTAACTCCTTTGGAAGTGTTCAGTAAACAATCACTTTCTGGTAGTGCAGATATTAAAGCCAAAGGAACGATCAATTTATTAAGTGGCATTTTTGATCTCCAATTATCAGGAATGGCTGACGATATGAAAATAGGCGTGCAGTCTTTTGATCGTTTATTCAAAGGAAACATCACTCTTTCAGGTGGTGCTACTCGAAATACGAAGGGTTTTATTTTTCGTCATTTTAATTTGAAAAATCAATATACAAACATAGAGGCTAATGGTTATTTTTCAGATGAAAGCGCTAAAATGGATCTATCTGCTCAAATATCTGATTTGTCCAAATTAGACCCAAAGATAAGCGGTGCGCTTACAATTCAAAGTACGGCGAGAGGGCGCAATAGCCATATAAAACTAAATACACGTGTCCATATTGCTGAGGCATTAATTGTAGGGAAGAAACTTCAAAACACAACACTTAACATAGATGCATTTGTAGATAATACAGCACCAGTTACTTCTTTAACAGGGTTGGTAAAAGGTGAAGGGATTTTTGCTAAGAAACCTTTGCATTTATCGGCCTCTTTTAAAGATTCTCATAAAATTCGAAAACTTGAAAATATCGATATTAGAGGGGGAAGCGCAAAAATAACGGGTGATCTTTCTCAACAACTTGGCGGTTTTTTGAAAGGAGCGCTGCATATTGATGCCGATGATATTTCCGTACTTTCAGCGTTATTTTTGCAGGATGGTAGTGGAAAAGTAAAAGGAGATTTCATTTTTGATGAACAAAATGGTAGACAAAAAACCAATGTGAAGGCGTATGTTAACCATTTGAATTTTTCCAAGAATAAAATAAAAAAATTGGCAATAGATGCTGACATATTCGATCCTTTTGGCAAGACTCAGTTTGAAGGAGTTATCAATGCAGAACATATTCAAACACCTTTGGTAATGGTCAATCGTTTAAATGCTCACGCCGATAGAAATAATGGACAAACGGTTTTTACTGTTCAAGCGATGTTGCATGATACTCTCAATGCTCGGCTTTCTGGTCGTTTAATGGTTGAGGAACTTCCAGAAAGTATAAAACGAGAAGTGCAAATTGAAACTGTGGACCTAAAACAACATACTTTTCATGCAACATTGCCGAAACCATCTATAATTGCTTTTGATAAAGATGGAATAACAATCAATGAATTAGGAATTGCAATAAATGGAGGCAACATCATCTTAGCAGGGAATATTCAAGATACCCTGAATTTGCAACTTACAATGAATGCGCTTCCTGCTACTTTAGTCAATCTGTGGAAATCCGATCTTGGAGCAGCAGGGAGGGTAACAGGGCGGGTTATGATTCGTGGTCATTTTAAAAAACCTGATATAACTTACGATATAAAAGGTGAGGGACTAACAACCGTTGCTTTTCAAGATAAAAAAATTATGCCTTTTTCTCTTTCTGCTACGGGAAACACTGTAGATCAAAATCTTACTTTGAATGCAAATTTAACAGGAGAAGGAGTGCAAGCACAAGCTCAGGGGCATGTATCTCTAGAGAAAAATACGCTTGATCTTCATGTTAATTTGCAAAATTTATCTGCACGTTTGGCGAATGGTTTTATTGCAGGACAAGCGCTTGATGGGACACTGATAGGCAAAATTGATATTGGTGGAACAATGAAGGATCCATCTGCTCATTTTGAGCTTTCTAGTCAAAATTTAACCGCTATGACGCATAAAGGACCAATGTCAATCAATATGAATGCTCGTGGTTCTTATAAAAAATCGACATTTCATATTGAAAATATGATAGCTACTGGAGATAAAGGGTTAGATCTTTCCGTCCATGGGCCTGTATCTCTTAATGGTTCAGAGGCAAAATTAAACGTTAAAGGGATAATGCCTCTTGATTTTGT
Source organism: Bartonella sp. CM120XJJH (assembly GCF_042194715.1). NCBI lineage: Bacteria > Pseudomonadati > Pseudomonadota > Alphaproteobacteria > Hyphomicrobiales > Bartonellaceae > Bartonella > Bartonella sp. CM120XJJH. Next base: position 112,621 of record NZ_JBHINE010000001.1, read on the forward strand.
TAATCTCTTATTAGCTAAGCGTGGTGCACATATAACGGGTACAGCAAGAATTGATACAGTTCTTAATGGAACGTTATCAAAGCCACAATTGATAGGAAATATTTCTATAGGCGACGGTAGCTTTTTTGATTCACAAACAAATGTGGGATTGAATAATATAACGCTTGAAGGCAAATTGAATGGTGATCATATCCTTATAGAGAAAGCTTCAGCTTCTTCGTTTGAGGGGGGAGGGATTTCTGCTTCAGGTCGTATCTCTAATGGTCTAGAGACAGATTTGATATTTCATCTTGATAATGCCAATTATAACGATGGTTCTATGATTCTGGCAACATTATCAGGTGAGATGACAATGAAAGGTCATTTTTTAAATGATCTTGTTATTGGTGGTGATATCATCGTTGAAAAAGCTGAAGTTTTTGTTCCTGATCATTTTAAAAGTGCTAAGTTTCTTGATGTTAGAAATAAGAATTTAACTAAATCGATTCAAACAACACTTGAACGTGCTGATGTTAAGAAAACGAGCAAAAGCCGTATAGTTACACAAGAATCTTCATCTGTCGTGTTATCAAATATGAGTATTACAGCACGCAATCAATTTTTTGTACGCGGAAAAGGCTTAGATGCTGAACTTGGAGGACGCATTAATCTAGCAGGCCCATTGAATGATGTGCATCCAGTTGGTGAATTTAGAATGATTCGTGGACGTTTTGATATTCTTTCGCAACGTCTTAATTTTGATCAAGGGCAAGCGAGTTTTAGCGGTAATCTTAATCCTACGGTTTATTTTGTAACCAACAATAACAGTGGTGATATTCGCGTCACTGTAACGGTAAGTGGGACGATTGATAATCTTGATATTAATTTTTCTTCACAACCGAATTTGCCTCAGGATGAGATTTTGGCGCGTTTGATTTTTAATCGCTCTCTTAATGAATTATCACCATTTCAGATTGCTCAACTTGCAGCAGCAGCGGCTGATCTTGCAGGTGCTTCTAATACATCTTTGTTGAATACTTTACGAACTAAAATTGGGCTTGATGATCTTGATGTTATCGTTAATGAGAAGGGTAATACAGGCTTACGTATTGGACGCTACATACACAATAATATTTATTTGGGCTTTGAAGCAGGGTCTGATGGAACGACGAAAGGGACAATTAATTTAGATATTTCGCGTCATCTCAAAGCTAAAGGTGCCATAGGAAATGAACAAAATTCTAGCATTGGTCTCTTTTATGAAAGGGATTATTAAATATTGAATTTTAAAAAACAAATTCTTCGTTTTTTGTCTCTCATTTCTAAATCTGAGCAAGCAGACATAGACTAGAAACTCTATAAAAGAAGAAGCTTTTTATTGAGACGTGAAGAGATATATCTAAAAATTCGATTTTTTATTTATGCTATTCTCTAAAGGGACAAAATCTTCACGAAAAATAGTATGTTATTTTGCTGTTATATACTTATTGTAGAGAAATACCTTACCTTGTTCTCAAGCCCATCTCGTGCTGTTGCCTAAAGAATGTAGTGTATGCAATATATTGATTTATAAAGATAATTTATCATTATTCAATTTGAATTAGAACTTTGAATATCGTATGATTTTCTCATTGCGAATCTCTCTCATGTTGAATCAAATCATTCACCTTGCATGTTATAAGCGGGGAATCCTGTGTGGATAAAACTATTAAGAAATGACTAAAAATGCCTCTTATGAACCATCTCGAGAGCTAAGCCTGTCGCAACATTAGGGGCTGGCAAAATAGTGTGAATGGTGCTGGCTTGTTACTCCATAAGCGTAAAGATAGGGGGGTAATGGATTTCTCGTTATACAATTCACGGACGTTATCGCGAAATGGGCTTGGGGAAGACTTTGAGAGAAGTCTCTTTAAAACAGGCACCTGAATTTGCAACACAATGGCATTCTGTTTTTACGTGAAGGACATGATTCCATTAAAGAACGTGATAAACAAAAGCGTGAGGCAAGCGGAGAATTCATAAGATATCGATTTTATTGTCAAACGCATTTAAAGCAATATTTTTTAATAATAAAAATTACCTATCTGGACTAGCTGTCATGACGTATTCAACTGCTAGTACAGCGTCTTTACGTCGTTTTTCTGGTAGCAAATTGCGCATTTTTCCCATTGCTTCACTGGATGATTGGGATACATGCTGTTCGTTGTTTTGTGTTTGATCCTTATCAGCATTTGGTGTTTCTCGTTCACGGTAGCAGTGTTGCAGAGCAGCAGCCACACAGCCCATTGTTGCTAGCTTTTTACAACCGCATGATCGCATATACCGCCATGTCTGCCCCTATCTGTTATTCAACCGTTTTACTTGGGGCATCGCAAGGCGGTACCTCCGGTGGTCCACCATAAATGGTGTAACTCACTAGACTTTATTACATAAAGTCGTTCGTGGCTAAAGCCCTTTTTGATGCTGGCTAGCAGAAAAAAGCACTTCCTCCTTATCATGATTCCGGAGCTGTGCGGGAACGTAAAAACAATCCATTAGGTTCTGGGTCAAGGTCGCCGTTAGGCGCCCCGAAGGGGTTGCCTTGAACCTAAGAACCAAGGATTGTTAGTTCCCAAAAGCACGGCTTTTAGATCATGATTTTGGTGAGTGTACGGAGAGTTTGAGAGGCGGTAGCCTCTCATTACTCGTTTGAATCATCAAACATATCTAGGGTACTATCGTCCTTTTTTTCGTTTCTTCTTCGTTGAATAACGGTTGTAAAGGCAATTCTATCGCCATTGAAAATAAGGTTAGGATTGATAAAGTACCACCCTTGTCGTAAATGTTTAGCGATGATTTGAGCGCTTTCTAGTTCGGTTAAACCACATGCGAAAGTAGGAAGAGAAAGTGCTATTTTTTTCTTTATTGGCTTCGAGAAAGTCGTCTAAAGCTAGTTTATCTAATGGTACTAGATCTTTGCTTATTCCTTTTTCCTGCAACATCCAGACTAGTACTCCAAAAGCTTTTATTCCTGCTGTTTTTAATTCAAAAGTTAGAGCAATATTATTTGTGAATAGTTTTATAAACTCTTGCGAATCCACTCGTCGAAAAGTCGTTACATGAGTGCCTTGCATTTCACCAGTTGATTGATTGATTAAAACATTATCGTCACGTCCTAATCTTGATAATCGTATTCGTTGATTTTTTATAGGAACAGTCATTCCCTCAATAAATGGATTTTCTTCATATCGAATAGCTTTTATTTTTTTCATATAACGAATAGCCCTCCAAACAGAATACTCCAAAATATAACGCTATTGTGTTGCAAGTTCATGTGCTTGTTTTAAAGAAACATTTCTCAGTGTGCGCTTGAGCCTATTTCATAAGATTGCTTGTGAAATGGTATAAAGTACCTCTTATGAATGGTATAAAATCCATACTACCGTTATTAATAAAGGTATAAGTATTTATTAAGGATATAAGTTGGCATTATCATTCTATTTTCCAGCTTCTCATGTTGCCGACAATTTTTTCACTTGAAAATGTAGAGGTATTTTTATTTCTTATCTTGAGGGTTTTTATGCATACACCAATATCGCTTATGACACACAACAAGTGCTGTTGATTGATTCATCATAAATATAAAGAAAATTTGCAATAAGCAAATTACACCTTATCTTTTATTTAAGATATAATATAATAAATTATTATTATAAATCAAAGCATTAAGATGCATGCCAAAAAATATTTTTTGTAAAAATATTTATCAGAGTTATATGTCGTATTTTTCTATTTAGGTGGTTAAAAGAAAGAGGGATGTCATTTTACTTTCATCTGTTTTTTTGCATATTGAGATCATAGTCTTATATAAGCACTAACGTTGTGCATTTATAAACTCTTAAAGAAGTTAAGGTATTGGAGGAATATCACTTTAGTTTCTAAATATAGAAAAAACAGCAAAGCTTGCTTTAAAGCAAGCTACAACAGTAAAAAAGTTTTATAATAAATCCTCTCTTATTTTTTCAATGTTTTTTTCATGCTGAGTGTAGCTATAATTTGCAGCACAATTTATAATTGTCAGCCTATCCTGTTGTACCATAAAAGACTGACATTTGAGGTGCGATAACATAAGGCATGTAAGTTTTGACAAAGTATTTTGAAAGCACATGGTGAATATCTAGGGTAAGCCTTATATAATTGAATCACATAAGTTGTTATCAAGTGGAACGAACTCAATAAAAATCTGGATTGTTTACAGATCAGATTGGGTAGAATCTTTGTCCTTTAAGATGTGTGGAGAAAAAATTGTCAGTGTAGGGATAAACACGGATAAAGGTTGTATTAATCCAGATTCATCATCATAATCCGTGGCAATTTTTTCAAACCTTGATGCTCTCTCTTTTAGGATTCACAACACTTATGAATGTTTTAACACTTATTTGAGGAAGGGATTTTTGAAGTTTCATTGTTAGAGGCAATTACATTCAACAAAATAGCGAGTAAAGTTTTCATCTAAATTCAAGAAGTTTATTTTCAATAAACCATAAAATTCTCTGCCAATTCTTGGTTGAAGTAATACTGTTTCTTGGTAACAAGTCTTTTTTATAAATGGAGCATTACCTTCTATCCATTTTTTATTTCAAGTCTTATTTAAGGATCTAGAAATTAGGAGGTATGTTTTTTGAACTGGATATTATGAAGTTTTTTATAAAACCCATGTTCTTTTTCTAGCAATTCTTTTTGAGTACCTTGTTCAATCAGTTGTCCATTTTGTATGACCACAATTTTATGAGCACGAGCAATCGTTGAAAGGCGATGAGCAATAATGATCGTTGTGCGTCCTTTGGTAAGGTGATGAATGGCTTCATTAATTTGTGCTTCGGTGTGTGAATCGAGCGCACTCGTTGCTTCATCAAGAATCAGAATTTCACTATCGTGAATCATTGCTCTAGCGATAGCAAGTCGTTGTTTTTGCCCCCCTGAAAGATTACAGCCATTATCACCTATCTGTGTATCATAACCATTTGGCAAACTTATAATAAAGTCATGAGCATTTGCTGCTTTTGCTGCTTCGATAATTTCGTCATCACTAGCTCCTTCTTTTCCAAGCCCGATATTATATTTAACAGTTCCCTGAAAGAGAAAAGTATCCTGTCCTACATAGGCCATCAGATTTCTCAGAGAGCGAAATGTTGTGTAGCGGATGTCTTGATCATTAATCAATATGCGTCCTTTTGTGGGGTCATACAGGCGCATAATAAGGTTGATAAGGGTTGATTTTCCCGAACCGGATGGTCCCACCAATGCTGTCATTTTTCCGGCTTCTATTTCTAGGTTGATGTCTTTCAATACCATTTTCTTATCAGTGTAGGCAAAAGAAACATGTTCGAAACGAATAGTTCCTTGTGTTTTATTCAGATCTTTAGCTTCTTTATGTTCTATAACTGTAAGGGGACAATCAAGTATTTCAAACATCGTACGGATATTGACCAAGCCAGATTCAATTTTAACACGTACATTTGCTAGTCTTTTTGCGGGTTCATAAGCTAAAAGTAAAGCAACGATAAAGGACATAAATTCACCTTGAACACCTGCGCGTTGGGTTGCAAGATAACCGGAAAAACAAATAATACCTGCAATGGCAACACCTGTGAGTGTTTCCATAATCGGGTTGGTAATAGCTTCGAGTGTTGCAATATTGTTTGTTTGTTTTTCAACATCACAAATGGCTTTGTCCATCCGTTTTTTCATGACTTCTTCTAGTGAAAAGGCCTTGATGATTCGAATACCAACGGCCGTTTCCTGTACGATTTTGATAATTTCACCAAGTGAAAGGAGCTCTTTTTCCATCAGGCTGCGAACGCGTTTTAAAGCCATTCGAACGCCTAAAAAAGCTAGTGGTCCTACGATTAAAGTAATGGAGATTAACACAAAGTTTTGAATGAACATGACAAGCAACAGACCACTAACGGAAAGCAAATCACGTACAAAAGTTGTGATAATAGTATCAATTATATTACGTACGGCTGTCGCATTATGAGTGACACGAACAAGAAGATCAGATGAAGTGTTATTATGATAAAAAGAGACTCCTTGTTCCATAAGTCGTGCAAAAATTTTACGCTGTTGTTCAGCAATGATACTATTTCCTGCTTTGTTTAGAAAGTAAGTTTGGGAAAAAGTTGCAACTCCTTTGAGAATAAAGATAAAAGCAATGAAGCTAGAAATCAAAACAATCATAGGAAAATTTTGTGCATCAATAATCTGATTAACAACATCACGCATAATCCATGCACTGGTTGCCGTGGTACAAGAAATGATGATCATTGAGAAAATAGCCGCACTGTACCAACGCATATGTTTACGAAAATTTTCTCGCAAAAGGCGGATAATAAGATGTTTATCAAAAGAGGAAATTTGTTTTTTAGCCATGAAGTGCTTCTATATTCTCTCATTATTTTATGCAAGATTGGAACACTCTTAATTAAAAAGTCCCTTAATTTTTTTTACAAAAATAACCTTTTCTTTCAAGGTTCATTACATCGATTTCACGACGTAGAGAGTGAAGAATGTAGTGCAAAGTTTCTGTGACAGGTATAACGAAAATTCGTTGTTCATCATTATCTTTAGTTCAATAAAAAGCGCCGGCGAGTTTCACCATTGTATTTACCAATTCCCATATTGTGATAGCCTTTGGTACTTGAAATGGATCACAAAAAATATTTCTGCTTTTTTAATAATTTTTATGTATCATCTCCATTTGTGATGTATAAGCAAACAATTCTGCTGCATTGCATGATAAGAGAGCTTAAAATAAGCAGACCTTACGATGTTTAAGCTTTCTCATTTTATATGCAAAATAACGAATTCTTCTTATAAATCGATAAAGCATTATTAAACTCTTAAAAGAATTTATACACATTTATAAAACCTTAAAAGCACCACAAAAACTCTATGTGGTGCTTCTAAATAATACCATACGCTCATGTTGACGCGTTGCATGCAAATATTATTCCAATGCAAAACTATTTAGGTGCTATCACCATCATCATTTGCCGGCCTTCAAGCTTTGGCTCCAATTCAATTTTGGCAATTTCACTTGTATCTTCTTTCACACGCTGAAGCAGCTTTAATCCAAGATCTTGGTGAGCCATCTCACGACCACGAAAACGCAAAGTAATCTTTACTTTATCACCATGATCAATAAAGCGATGAACAGCCTTGAGTTTGACTCCATAATCATGGACGTCAACATTCGGGCGCATCTTAATCTCTTTGATTTCGATGACTTTTTGCTTCTTACGTGTTTCAGCAGCTTTTTTTTGGGTTTGATATTTTAATTTGCCCAAATCGATGATTTTACATACAGGCGGCTCCGCATTTGGTACAATTTCAACCAAATCAAGTCCCGCATCTGCAGCCATAGCAAGAGCTTCTTGTATCGCAACAACTCCCTGATGTTGTCCCTCATCATTGATAAGCTGAACATGAGGTACCCGAATATCCTGATTTGAACGTGGTCCGTCTTTTTGGGTAGGTGTCATTTTAAACGGTTTACGAATGGTTTATGCTCCTTAATTTTGATTCAACTACAGTTAATTTAATATACAATATATGCATCTAAAAACAACTATAATTCGTGTTATTTTCATTATTTGATTTATTACTTTTTGGAATGATTTAGATTATAAAAGTTTTTCTCTTAATTTAAAGAAATTGTTTTATGGAGGATAAAGAATCATGGATCAAAATATTCCTTGTCAGTTTTTTTCGTTTGAGAACACTCCACTTGCAGTACGCTATCGCAAGGGGCGCCAATCTCTAGGTTTGGTTTGGCTTCATGGCTATCAATCCGATATGTTGGGAAGTAAGGCAACGTTGGTTGACCAGTTTGCTCAGAAGAATGATTTGTCTTGTTTACGTTTTGATTACTCTGGACATGGAGAATCTGAAGGTGATTTTTTTCAAGGAACAATTTCGCGTTGGGTTAAGGAAAGTTTAGCGACTTTTGAAACTTATTGTGAGGGTCCACAAATTTTGATTGGTTCTTCTATGGGCGGGTGGATTGCGCTAAGGCTTGCTATGATACTAGCACAGAAAAATAAGAAGCTTGCTGGTATGATATTAATTGCTCCAGCACCTGATTTTACACAAACATTGGTGGAACCAAAATTAGGCCCAGAAGAATGGAAGATTTTGGAAGAAAAAGGCTATATTGAACGACCTGCTGTTGGTGATACAGAGCCAATGCCCTTTACAAAAACATTGATTGAAGATGGACGCGAAAATTGTGTTATGAAAGGATGCATTGATGTTGGGTGTCCAGTCCATATTCTACAAGGGATGGAAGATGAAGAGATACCCTATCAGCATACATTGACTTTACTTGATCATTTACCTCTCCATGATGTAACATTGACACTTGTTCGTGATGCAGATCATCGCTTTTCTCGTCCACAAGATTTAGATTGCCTTGAAACAGTATTGAGATCTTTTATTAATCAGATTAATGCAAAATAAGGGGTACATTTATTGATGAAGATAAAAATATATGAGCATTTCTAAACAGCATTTTATTTTTTCTGATCGCTCTGTACCTGTACGGGTGCGGGAAAATAAGTATGCGCGCCGTCTTACCTTACGTATTGATGCCAGCAGTCAAGAGATTTGTGTAACAACACCACCAGCGATAAGTCTCTGTACGATTCAAAGTTTTATTGAAAAGCATCGATCTTGGATTGAGGCACGTCTTGCTCGTATACAAATCTCTCATGAAAAGGCTTATCTCAAAGAGGGGGCAATGATCCCTTTATTAGGTGTTTCCCATACCATAAAGCATAGAGAAGGGCGTGGGGTAACAGAAATTATTACAGCAGATGCAGAACAAGAACCTCAAATTATTGTTTATGGTCTATTAGAATACCTCCCAAGACGCATTGCTGACGTTTTGAAAAAACAAGCAGCACTTATTATAACACCTTTGGTGGCACATTATGCCCATAAAGTAGAGCGTAAAGTCAAATCAATTTGTTATAAAGATACGAGAAGTCGTTGGGGATCTTGTTCAATAGATAAGCGTCTTTCTTTTTCTTGGCGCCTTGTTATGGCACCAAAAGAAGTTGTGGAATATGTTGTTGCTCATGAGGTTGCTCATCTTGTTGAAATGAATCACGGTCCAAGATTTTGGGCTCTTTGTGAAGAACTATGTCCTGATAGTAAAACGTATCGTGCTTGGTTGAAGGAAAATGCTCATAGATTGCAAGCAATTAATTTTGATTCATATAATTTAGAGGCGTAAAAAACTTTCAAATGAAGGTAATATTTAACGGAACTTTTTGTTGAGTGTTTTGTTGTGTGTGTACTTGCTCATGCATAATGAGGAAGCCATTGAAGCTCTCAGCACGATTGTTCTCCCCTGCTTGGTTTGCTGAGTGTCTTCAATGTTTTTACTTTATTTTTTTGTAATTCAGTGTAATAATTTTAAGTTCCGATGAATTATAACAAATGGGAAGGGCTCCTATGCCTGTTCTTACAGATCCACTTCAGCTGTTAAAGAGACTTATCCGTTGTCCTTCTGTTACACCTCATGAAGCAGGGGCTTTATCAACTTTGGAACAATTTTTGAAAAAAATGGGATTTCATGTCGAGCGCCCTATTTTTACGGATAAAAATACAGATAATGTTGAAAATCTTTATGCAAAAATGGGAAATGAAGGACCCCATCTTATGTTTGCAGGTCATACAGATGTCGTACCACCAGGTGCATTGGAAGATTGGACTTATTCACCTTTTGAAGCTGTCATAGATCAGGGGAAATTATATGGGCGGGGTGCTGTTGATATGAAGGGCGGAATCGCTTGTTTTATTGCGGCGCTAGCGCGAGTTCTTGAGAAACAACCCATTAAAGGAATGGTAAGTTTTTTGATTACTGGTGATGAAGAGGGACCTGCTGTTAATGGGACCGTCAAACTTCTCAAATGGGCAGAAAAAAAAGGAGAAAAATGGACTGCGGCTCTTGTGGGGGAACCAACAAGTGTAAAGACTGTTGGGGATGTCATCAAAATTGGTCGCCGCGGATCGATTTCCGGTGTTATTACCGTGAAGGGTCGCCAAGGTCATGTTGCTTTTCCAGAGCGGGCTGCTAATCCCTTGCCTTTGGCAAGTAAGCTTATTCAAGCATTGACACAAACTGCTTTAGATAAAGGGACAGAGAATTTTCAGCCTAGTAATCTAGAGTTAACAAGCATCGATACCGGTAATTTAGCGGTCAATGTTATCCCAGCGCAGACAACAGTTCATTTTAATATACGCTACAATGATCTTTGGACAAAAGAAACACTGATGAAGGAAATTGAAAAACGTCTTGCTTTGGCGCAATCAAAAAACAATGGTGAACAATATCCCTTTTATCAGCTTGAATGGATTCCAAGTTTAGGAGATGTTTTTTTGACCAAAAATGATAAACTCATTCAAACTTTATCCAACGCTATTAAAAGTGTAACAGGGAATATACCAGAATGTTCCACTTCTGGTGGTACTTCAGATGCGCGATTTATTAAGGATTATTGCCCAGTGGTCGAATTTGGCTTACCAGGGCAAACGATGCATATGGTAGATGAGTGTGTAGCCCTTGATGCAGTGGAAGCTCTTACTACTATTTATGAGCGTTTTATTATTGAATTTTTTGCATAAAGAAATGATTGCTGGTTCAAAAATACCTTTATCTTATTGTGCCATAAGATATTGCCATTTAAGGTGTGGTGATATAAGACTCGTAAGACTTAATATATTAAGTGGTTTTAGAGTAAGTGATGAATATTCTTAAGTTGGGATTCTTGCCTGTAGAATCTTTCGTTAAGTGAATTACATAATTGGAAAGCCAAGTGAGACCTGCTTGAAGAAGCAGAACTTTTTACAGACCATATTGGATTAAAAATATTCGTTCTTTCAAGTGTAGAAAGGAAGTCAATATGCAATCATATATGGAAAACAATGAATATTATATCATCATTGTGTGATGACAGGTTGAAGCCATAAAGACACACAAAAACATGCTGCTATTGTAAAAAGTTCGTACAACATAAATGCGCTCATTCACAGTTCATGTCTTAATATGGTTTCTGCACTCTCATAAAAGGTACTTCTTGTTTCAATTAGCCTCTCTTAGAATAAAGCCCATAGGAAACGCGTTTTAAGTTTGTTTTATTTCATATATTTTGCCTTGCTTTTTTGTCTCCAAGAACTTCCATTGCAAAATCATTACGAGATAGAAGGTGAGCTTATTTAATCAGCTTTAATATTGGTTATGATAAAGATACACAGAAATTCTTTTGTAGCATCACGTTGACTTCTTTAGCCAAGGATTGTCCTAGTATTATTCTCAATTTTTTAATAAAATAACCTTAAAGGACGCGTACAGACACTCATAAGCATGTACGCATACGAGTAAAATCATATGGGATTAATGTCGTTTCGCTCGCTAACAAAGAAATCTCGATTCATATCTGGTATATTTGCCATTTGAGTGCATTATTTGTGTAATAAAGCTCATGATGTTACTGTTCCCTATAAATCAACACAATCATACAGCCGCGTATCTCAAATAAATATTGGCTCAGTATTTTTGCGACAACAGCTTTTACATGCCAAAATAGGATAAAAGTATTGTGTATATCTATTTTTTGTAATCTCTGAAACAGACATACAACCACAAACTCATTGAGGGAAAATATAAAGGTATAAATATAAAAATTAGCGTGCTTTTTTACACTCTTTTTTTATTCGGTTTTACGGTTTTCAAAAGTATCTAGAGCAATATCTTTTTAAATAATCAGAGATCGATACATGGTTTTATGCTTATTTCTCTGGTTCTTTTAATGGTCCACGATTTTATAAAGAACAATACATTATCGTATGATATATTCACATACTTATTTTAAAGAAATTTTCTCAGGGTTTATCACATTCGTGCCACTACGGTGCTTATGAATAGTATAATATAAAATTTTCCGTGAAGTATACAAGATCTATAGTGCCTTACCATCTTTACGTTTATGAAAAAGAAAGTTAAATCACCATGCACTTTCTAGCTCAAAATATTGCAATAGCTTTTAACACTTAAGGGTGTTCATAAGAGGACTTTTTACTCCTTTTTTATAGTTTTTATCCACACGCTTCTCTATTTTTAAGGTGTAAGCAAATGGTGGTGACTAATTTACTATAAATAGTTTTGAAATGAGAGAATCTCAGGATATTCTAATCTCACCTTTGCTATGAAAAATGATGATTATGATTAAAACAAGTATGTTGTTATAAAAACTTTAGTTTGCGAGTTGGCTGATGATGTGATCAAGAACAATACGTCCTTTGGTTGTTGCTTTTAAGCGTTGGTTATCTACCATTTCTATCAATTCTTGGTGTTGTAAATCGATCAGTTTTTCCATTGGGATGCGTTTAGGGCTTAAGATTTCATAGCGTATAAGTTCTAAGCCTTCGCAAAGGCGTAATCCCATAAGGAGCATTTCATTTGCCTGTTGTTCAGTGGTTAAATGTTCCGTTTCAATACAGCCATGTCCTGTTGTTTCTACCAAATTAAGCCACTGTTCAGGATGCTTTTCATTTATTGTGACATAACGTTCGCGGTTTTCAAGGTGTGATGACAATGTTTTTGAACAGGAAGAGGAATGATTCGGTGCGTGCTCAATGAAACGTCCATGTGCTCCTGGACCAAAGCCTGCATATTGGTGATAACGCCAATAAAGAAGATTGTGTGCTGATTCAGCACCGGGCATTGCGTGGTTTGAGATTTCATAGGCAGGAAGTCCATGCAGTGTCGTTATTTCTTGGGTAAGATGATACAGATCTGCTGCTAGCTCTGATGGGGGAAGGATAAGTCTTCCTGCATCATGAAGCCGTTTAAAGGCAGTTCCTTCTTCGATTGTCAATTGATAAAGAGAAAGATGGTCCGCTGCCAAATCAATTGCTTGTACAAGTTCAGATTTCCATTGTTCAAGGGTTTGTTCGGGACGGGCATAAATGAGATCAAAGGATAAACGTGGAAAAATTTGTCGTGCTAAAGCAATGGCACAAAGAGCTTGTTCCACATTATGGAGTCGGCCAAGTTTGCGCAATGCTTTATCATTGAGCGCTTGTATCCCTAGAGATAAGCGATTAACACCTGCCGCACGGTATCCACGAAAGCGCTCTGCTTCCACACTGGATGGATTAGCTTCTAATGTAATCTCAACTTTATCATCGACTCCCCATTTTTTTGCAAGTGCTTGCAATAGGGCATCGACAGTTTGCGGCTCCATAAGAGAAGGGGTTCCTCCACCAATAAAAATACTTGTAATATGGCGTGGGCCTATTTTGTGGTATTGCGTTTCTATTTCGCGCTTAAAGGCGGTGACAAAACGTTGTTGATCAACACCATGGATGCGAACATGCGAATTAAAGTCACAATAAGGACATTTAGCTGCACAGAAGGGCCAATGAATGTAAATGCCAAAAGGTTCATTCATGAGAATGCTAAGAGGTTTTCTGCCAAAAGTTTGAAAGCACGTGCGCGATGTGAAAGAGGCGGAATATCATTACTTTTCCAGTTGTGTTTTTGCTCTGTTGACATTTCTCCAAAGGTATTTTCATATCCATCTGGTAAAAAAATAGGATCAAAACCAAAGCCTTTGTCTCCCCGTGGAGGCCAAATGAACGTTCCTTCAACGCGTCCGCGGAAGTAATCTGCATGAGCATCAGGCCATGCAATGCAAATGACGGATATAAAACGGCATTTTCGTTGGCTTTTTTCTCTCGCTCCGATTTTTTGGAGTTCGTTTTCTATTTTTTCCATAGCTTTGGGAAAATTACGTGTACCATCGGCTTGAATTGTCCAATCAGCGGTATAAACGCCTGGTGCACCCTCCAATGCATCTACCTCTAAGCCTGAATCATCAGAGAGGGCAGGAAGTCCTGTTTTTTTTGCTGCTGAAAAAGCTTTAATATAAGCATTTTCTTCAAATGTTTTTCCCGTTTCTTTTGGTTCTGGCAAGCCCAGTTCTTTTGCCGATTGTATTATTAAACCGAAAGGCTTAGTTAAAGTAGTGATTTCATGCAATTTGCCGGTGTTATGTGTAGCAATGACAAGTTTTTTATCTGCGATGCTTCTCATATAGATTTCTCCAAAAATGAAAGGGGAATTGTTTTTGTGCTAAAACCGGCTTAAATGCTCATATACGCATATTCTGCTTGATTTTACATGATATGATTATTTTACACGTTTTATGATATTTTATTCCAATAAAATTTTTTATCTTGTATGAAGATAACCTTGCAAAGATATGAAAGACATGTCTTTTTTTTATGATAGCATTTTTATGGTAAATTTCCAATTTCTTGTTTGCTCTAAAGGGTGAAATTTTCTATTTACAGCGGTTTTTGAACAATCCAGATTATCTTGGCAAGTTCCTACAGCAGACCACTTTACAGATCAACTCTTAATCTTAAATATTTCTCACACACTCTAACAAAAAATACCTCCTGCGTAATTTATCAATCGTCACTCTGAAGCTAGCATTTTACGGGTCAATAGGATAATATGTTTTTATACTACTTTAGACTATTTGACCAAACCTTGGCAAAACTTATATAAGAGATGAGGATTTTAAAAGTAGTGAAACAATTGTGATGAAGCACAAACCTATTGATAATGAACTAAAATATCTTGATGAACGTTCGCGTGATATTTTTCGCCATATTGTTGAAGCTTATCTTAATGATGGTGAACCTGTGGGGTCACGCAATCTTTCGCGGCTTTTACGACAGACATTATCGCCTGCGACGATTCGCAATGTGATGAGTGATCTTGAACATCTCGGTTTGATTTATGCACCACATGTTTCTGCGGGCAGAATGCCGACACAATCAGGTTTACGCTTTTTTGTGGATGCATTTATGGAAGCTGGTGATTTGCCAAACGAAGAGCGAGAAAATATTGAAATGCAAGTCAAAGAAGCAGGTCACGCACAATCGGTTGAACATTTTCTTGTTCAAGCAAGCCGAGTTCTTTCAGATCTTTCACGTGGGGCAGGGCTTGTTTTAGCAACAAAACAAGAAGGAACATTGAAACATATTGAATTTGTGCGCCTTGATAGGGAGCACGCTCTTGCCGTTTTGGTGACTCAACAAGGTGAAGTTGAAAATCGTATTGTTCATTTACCAGAAGGGGTTACCCATGCACAATTGACGGAAGCAACGAATTTTCTCAATGCCCATATCCAAGGGCGTACATTGAGTGAAGCTAAAGGGGAAATTGCCCGCTTATGCGCAGAAACACGGGCTGCACTTGATGATTTATCGCATCATCTTGTTGAAACGGGATTAGCTCTTTGGGGAGGGGAAGGTGCTGATCATAAAATACACCTCATTGTTCGCGGGCGTAGCAATTTACTTGAAGATGTGAAAGCAGAAGAAGATTTAGAACGGTTACGCCATTTGTTTGATGATCTTGAAACGCGTGAGAGTATGGCACAGCTTCTCGATTTAACGGATGAAGGTTCTGGGGTTCGAATTTTTATTGGTTCAGAAAATAAGTTATTTTCACTTTCTGGTTCTTCTTTAGTTGTAGCACCTTATCGTGATTCACAACAAAGAGTCATTGGTGCTTTAGGCGTTATTGGTCCTACACGGCTTAATTATGCAAGGATTGTGCCCATGGTTGATTATACAGCTCAACTTGTGTCACAGTTATTGCGTTAAAACGATGCAGGTAAGTATTTGTACTATAAAAGCTCATTGTATTATATACATCGATACCCCTTGATTTTTGTCTATAGAATTTCGATATCGAGGATAACGAATCTTATGAAGGAATAAAATTTTTATGTCTGATGAAAAAAACAAATTTACTGACGCTTCATTTGAAAATTGTGATTTAAAAAATCCAGCTGATCGTAATACACTTAAACAGGCAGCCGATGAATTTTTAAAAACACATAAAACAGAGGAACACGAAGACGTTGAAAAAGAAAGCAATGAGGTTAGTGATCTTTTAGTGTCTTTGCAGGATGAAAATAAAGAACTGAAAGATCAGCTTTTACGTCTTGTTGCAGATATGGAAAATCTTCGACGCCGTACTATGCGAGATGTGGCGGATGCAAAGGCTTACTCCATTGCTAATTTTGCACGGGATATGTTATCGGTTTCTGACAATCTCAATCGTGCTTTGGGAGCTATTCCAGAAGGGGCGCGGGAAAGTGATGCTGGTTTGAAATCATTAGCAGAAGGTGTTGAAATGACTGAACGTGCCATGATGGCAGCATTAGAACGTCATGGGGTGCAAAAAATCCATCCAGAGGGGCAAAAATTTGATCCTCATTTTCATCAAGCGATGTTTGAAATTCCTAACGCTGATGTTCCAGATAATACTGTTCAACAAGTTGTTCAGGCAGGTTATATTATCGGGGAAAGGGTACTTCGTCCAGCTATAGTGGGTGTAGCTAAAGGAGGAGCAAAAGAAGCTTCTGTTGAAACTGATTCGGCTTAAAACACATCAATAATAAATCTCTAACATAAAATGCAGTATTCTCTGCAATTACACATATATGAGGTCTTTTCTCAAAGAGTTTTTAAAGGGTGTGATAAACACCCTTTTATCTTTGAAGCGCCCAACTTCCTTTTACAAGATACACGGACTCACTTGAGGGAGATGACGATGAAAATAAAACAAAATGATCAACCTCAAAAGGAGGAACAAAAAAATCATCTTGAGAAGATAGATAAGAAGAAAGATCGTCAAGATTAATATCAAATATTCGTGCAAGAGTAATATGCGGAATAAATTGTCTTTCATCAGGTTTTAACTCTAATTTATTCCGGATATATTTCATCTTTTCATGTAAAAGATTAAGCTTTTCACAAGGTTCAATGCGAACCACAAGAGAATGAGGAGTCTTTTCTGAACCAAAAACTTCAAAACTCTTTATCTGTAGCGTAAAAGAAGGAAGTTCTATAGTGTTAAAGGTATGCATAATTTCATCTGCTAGGGAGCTTTCAACTTCGCCAAAAAAAGATAAGGTGACGTGAAAATTTTGCGGGTTGATCCATTGAGCTTTTGATAAGCCATTTTGCAACGATACAAGTTGTTGTGTTGTGTGTTGAGGAATCTGAAGGGCACTAAATAGACGACTCATGATATTATCTCCTTATAATGAAAGATGCTATCCCAAGCGCAATATAGATAATAAGGGCGGGCACATACCACAGAAAACAAGGCAATAGTATAGAAAAAGAATGTCTAAAAAATGCTTACTATAATTATGAGTGTACAAAGCTTATTCGTTTTAAGAAAAAGGTTATGATATCGATAAAAATCGTGTTTTCATGATCTGTATTACAATGATGTGCAATGAAAGATTACTTATGTATTATAAAGGCTACAAAGTGAGCAGAAAAATAAAAAAGTTGGTAGATTTTTGATGTGCGAAATTATTTTGACATTTATCTTGAGCTTAAAATAAAGCGTATTCTAATACAAAGTGAAGAGTTCTCTTTTTTGTAAAGATTTAATTATACGATTAAGTTGGGATAGTCATAACACGCAAAACTATTCAAATTGGTCAAATAATGTTAGGAAAGGAAGAAAAAAATCCAGTATAACAAAATTACTATAAGCTTTTACATTTATGATAATTATGCCAATCCATAATGGATATGAATACTGGTATAAAAGCGGGAAGAGAAATTAAAATTCAAAATAATGATGGAAAGTTCCTATTTTCTAAGAATCATCATCCTTGTTTATAGTGAGAAAGCGCTAGCTTTCCTCTCCAAAGTTGTTATTGATGAGCTTTTCAAGAGCATTAAGAGCATCTGTTGCTTCTGGTCCTGAAACACGAATGGTGAGATTGCAACCAGATGAAGCCGCTAGCATCATAAGTCCCATAATTGATGATCCGCCAACGATTTTTCCGTCCTTTTCAACTTCAACAGTAACATTAAAATTGTCAACAGTTTGTACAAATTTTGCAGAAGCACGCGCATGCAACCCACGTTTATTACAGATATTAAAATGACGACTTATACATGGGAGGGTATCTTTGGAAAACATGGGTATTTTATTATCCGCTATAAAATCATACTTGGTACATTAATATATTTACGCCCTGCTTCTTGTGCTATTCTTAACGCGTCTGATAATGAAATATCAGGACATTTGCGAATAGAAATCAGTTTAATAAGCATGGGCAAATTAACACCGGCAATCATTTCAACGCGTCCTTTTTCAATAGCAGGAATAGCTATATTTGATGGTGTCCCACCGAACACATCTGTTAATATGATGACGCCATGATCCGTATCTGTATCGGTTACTGCGGCTATAATATCACCTCGGCGCTGATCTATATCGTCATCGGGATAAACGCATATTGTTGCGAACTTTTCTTGTACTCCAACAACATGTTCCACGGCATGTAAAAATTCGACAGCCAGCTCACCGTGCGTTACAAGCACGAGTCCAATCATTTACGCAAACTCCTGTTAACTAATAAGATCCAACCATATTGGTGGGAAAGACATTGTACAAGGCTTTGTCTTGCTGCCAAGAAAAATTTGCAAAAAAAAGGCAAAAATTGTGATTTTTTTATCTTTAGAAAAAAATTAGACAGATTTTTGCCATATTTTTCTAAACAAAAATGCTTCAATAGCTTGACAAATGGCTGTACAATCGGCTTCACGAAGAGAGGGGAGTTTTAAAAGAGGAATGTGCAAATTTTCAAATTGAAAAGTTTTATTTGTGGAAAAACGTTCATATTCCGGACCAAGAAAAATAACACAATCGATAATTGTGTGCTTTTCGAATTCTATCATATAAAGACCAACGCCACGAATCTCGATACCGCCCTCTAAATTATCAGGAGTGTATCCGTGAAGCTTTCCATTTTCCGCACGCAACATTGTATAATCATCACTGATAAGCTTCGCTTCACGTTTTGACCACTCAGCGCGGTCAAGCAAAGAAAGGGTAAGGGTTGATTTTCCTGATCCTGATGGACCTATAATTAACAGCCCCTTGCCGCCCAGTTGAAGGCAATTTGCGTGGAGTATTTCACATTTTGTTTTCATGCCTTTTACTTTAGATAAAAGATTTATTTAGCGAGGGGAAGCATAATAGTAAAACGTGCACCAGTTTTACACTTCCCAAGTGTAGAATCAATAATATTTTCGGCTGTAATTGTTCCGTTATGAGCCTCGATGATTTGCCGACTAATAGAAAGGCCAAGTCCAGAGTTTTGTCCAAAAGCATCTTCGTTTGGTCGATCTGTATAAAAACGCTCAAAAATGCGTTCAATATTTTCTGAACGAATGCCTGGGCCATTATCTTCAATGGTTAAAATAAGGGTTGAAGCATGACTTTTCATAGTAATGCAAATTTTGCCACGATTTCGAGGAATAAAAGAACGTGCATTTTCAAGAAGATTTGAAATAACTTGCCCTAAACGGAGTTCATGCCCCAATACAAGATAGGCTTTTCCATGAGGACGTGGGACAATATTAAGGCTTATATCAATGGTTTGCGTATTACGATACACTTCCTGAACAGCATGAACAAGACTTTCCAAAAGTGGTTTCATATCAACAATCTCTGCGGTTTCTCGTGCAAGCTCTGCATCGAGACGCGATGCATCAGAAATATCTGTAATCAACCGATCAAGACGGCGCACATCATGTTGAATAATTTCAAGCAATTTCTCTTGTGCTTCTTCATTTTTAGCCAGAGGGAGCGTTTCAACAGCACTGCGTAGAGAGGTGAGAGGATTTTTTAATTCGTGGCTTACATCAGCAGCAAAGCGTTCAATGGCTTCAATACGCATATAAAGGGCATTGGTCATATCACGAATAGAAGTTGAAAGGTGACCAATTTCATCTTCACGCATTGAAAAATCAGGAATTTCTACACGCTGATTATTGCCATTACGCACTCGATTAGCTGAGGCAGATAATTTACTTAATGGATGGGCAATCGTATGGGCCAAAAAGAGAGAAAGAACCAAAAGTACGCTACCTACAACGGCAAAAACTTTAAAGATAACCAGTCTTTCGCCTTTTACAATGTTATCAATATCGGAACCCGTGGTTGAAAGAAGAAGAGCTCCAACCACTGCACGATAGCGTTGAACAGGAACGGCAACAGAAACAATTAATTGACCTTGTCTGTTGCGTCTTTTAGCCGTAGCAAGAGATCCGTTTAATGCGCGGTACACTTCTGGATAAGCAATACCACTGATTTTGGTTTGTTCTCTGTCAAGAGCAATACCTTTGCCATAAAATGCGCTTGAATACCATGAAGTAAGGCGATCCCACATGTTTTGTTCTGTTTTAAGTGGGGGTAAATCATAACTAAAAACTTCTCCACTAGAATAAAGAACGCGCGAATCAAGAAGGAGAGTAGCATCACGATCATAGATACGTGCTCTTGTCGTTTTAGGTGTGATGAGACGCCGTAAAAGAGGGGCAACTTGCTCAGGGTTAATAGGAAAATCCCAAGAATCGGTTGATTGAGGGGCGGGTGTAATGCTTTCACCAGTCTGTAACTCTAAGAGTTTTTGGGGGTCAATGAGGATAGAATTTGTATCTACTGTTGCAGAAGCAGCAATAGCCCCAGCAATAATTTTTCCTTGGGTACATAAACTTTTAATTTTTGCTTCAATTAAACCATCACGAAATTGGTTAAGGTATAAAATGCCTGTAACTAAAACGGCAAGAGCAGCAATGTTTAATATAACAATGCGACGTGTGAGGCTGGAAAAAAGCAATTGTCTAAAGAGACGTTGTGTTCGAAGATGCAAACGAGCAAACATAAGAAATGGTGTTGAGGATGTACCATTAACGGTTGTTTTTTGTAAAGCTTCCAGTTGAGAATTGTCTGTCATCGATTTGATTGCCGTTCAAATTTTTGCGACAAAGTAGTTTTAAACCTCGTGGAAACGATAACCTACACCATAAAGTGTTTCAATCATTGCAAAATCATCATCCACTTGTTTAAACTTTTTACGCAGACGTTTAATGTGACTATCAATGGTGCGATCATCTACGTAGACTTGATCACTATAGGCGGCATCCATTAAAGCATCACGACTTTTTACAACTCCTGGTCTTTGTGCTAAGGTTTGCAGAATCAAAAATTCCGTAACAGTTAAAATAACAGGTTTATCTTTCCATGTACAGGTGTGGCGTTCTTGATCCATCACAAGATCTCCACGTTTGAGAGAAGAGGTGGAAGAAGTTCCTGTAGAAAGCGGTTGGTTACGTGCATTAGAACGGCGCAAAATGGCTTTCACGCGTTCAATAAGAAGACGTTGGGAGAAAGGTTTAGTAATAAAATCATCAGCTCCCATTTTGAGACCAAATAATTCATCAATTTCATCATCTTTAGAGGTAAGAAAAATAACTGGAAGATCAGATTTTTGACGCAAACGACGCAAGAGTTCCATTCCATCCATTCGGGGCATTTTAATATCAAAAATAGCTAAGTGTGGAGGGTGAAGTGTGAGACCTTTAAGTGCAGATGCTCCATCTGTATAGCTTTCAACCCGATATCCTTCTGTCTCAAGCGCAAAAGATAAAGATGTCAAAATATTGCGATCATCATCAACAAGTACAATCGTTTGCGTGATTGTTGGTGTATCTTTCATGGTTTCTTAGACCTTTCTATTGCTGTGGTAGCAAATTACCCACACTTATTTATATGGGAGTTCATATTTTTTTTGCAAAACAAATATGATACAAATTGTAGTAAAGTAAAAAACCTTTTGTCATTACTGTAAAATCTTGTTTTGCTTTCATAATTTATAATGTTTCTACCTCTATTAAGATCCTTTCGTTTGAGAGAAAATTTTCATAAAGGCTTTTTTTATCAAAGTTTATTATTGTATTTGTTCCATAATTGAACAGGTATAGTTTTGATTATTGAAGTTTAGAAAATCTGCCTATGTGTTTTAAGAGCAAAGAAAAGAATGTGGCAACATATGCACAAAAATTTGTTTCTGCTACACGAAAGGAGGTTGTAATGGGATTTTTTAATTTTATTAAAACTGTAGGGGAAAAGTTAGGTATTGGAGACCATGAACCAAAAGAAAAAGATTTTAAGACAGCATTTGATCGTTTGCAACTCGGTACAGAAAAAGTAAATATTAAAGTTGAAGACGGTAAAGCTATTTTAAGCGGTGAAGTTCCAGACAGGGAAACACTTGAAAAAGCGCTGCTGGTTGTTGGCAATTCACAAGGTATCTCTTCTGTAGATGTTGATCAATTAAAGGTTATAGATACAACGCCTAGAAAACCTTCTCGCTTTTATGAGGTTAAATCTGGTGATAATCTTTGGAAAATTGCTGAAGACGTTTATGGAAAAGGACAAGGTAATAAAAACACATTCATTTTTGAAGCCAATAAACCAATGCTAAAATCTCCCGATAAAATTTATCCTGGACAAGTTTTACGTATTCCTGAAATTGACCATAGTTAATTCATCAAAGGGGATAATTTTTACTGATGGCATTAAACAAAAAATGAAGAAGCGTAAAAAATTCATGCTTCTTCATTTTATAAGTATGTATTTATAATAAAAGGAACTTAGTGAACAGGAGAGGATTTAGAAGGTGATGGTGCTTTTATAGCGTTTACAGAGAAATCAACATCAATCGTTCCCGCTTTCTCAAATGTCAATTTTGCACTAATTTTATCACCTAACTTGAATGGTTGTGAAAGTCCCATAAACATAATATGATCACCGCCAGGCTTAAGCGTAATTTCGCCATTTCCCGGAATTTCAATGCCATTGTGCATTTTTTCCATTTTCATAATATCATTAACGACAGCCATAGAGTGTATCTCAGTTGTTTTTACTCCGTTTGTGGATATAGAAACCAAACGGTCTGGGGTATTACTGTGATTAATAATGTAGAGATAACCGCTACCAACTCTTATACCTCTAGGTGTTTCGCGTGTCCAAGGATTGAGAATTTCTATGTCGCCAAGTTTATATTGCTGAGCACCTGCTGGAAGGGTTATACCAGCAAAGAGAAGAGCACACACGATATTTATGATAACCTTTTTGTATGGATATTGTGTATGTGTTATATTCTTAAAGATGAAATTTGTTATTTTCTTAATAATAGATGTCATCATTGATTTACCCTCCTTCATAAGATTCACACTTTGAATATTTTTTTATTTTAGCAGAGCTTTTATTTAAAATATATTTTAGCAGAGTTTTTATTTAAAATAAAAGAAAGAAATGCCAGAATGAAATTGATTTGAATATGAGAATAAAAATCATAGAATTTTTGGATTTTAAAGGAAGAAAATAAGGTTTACAATGGCAACACACCTCTCAACGCTTCCATGTTCATCTCATAAATAGTAATGGTATTTGTAAATGGTATAAAATCTATGATGCACTACTATTTTACTTAATAAAGATATAATATAGAGCAATCATCAACCACTTTAACCAATTTTTAATATTATGACAGCTCTTGGCATTGTAAAGCGTTTATACAGAGGCATTTTTATATATTTTCAAAGTTCAAAATTATACAGTTAAGAAAAATGCTTTAGTGAGTTTAAAGCACATCTTTCAAATAGCAGTAAACAATGAGACCGTTAGAAGGAGAATTTTTGAAAGGAGGTTGATAGATAATACCTTTACTGATGTGCGCATTAGATATGATGATTATTTTAGTCCAAGGACAATTTATAATATTCGTGATATAAATTATTCACCTTTCAAAAAGCTTTTACGTGAGTATCTTTTATTAATGATGAGAAGATCAAGAACGAGAGTGCAGTCACTCTTTTATTTTTTTAATTATAGAAAGATATATTTGTTGAGAATTGCAAGAAAAATATATTATGATCTCAAATCTCTCATAAATATGGTATTTATGGGTCATTAGAGCGCCTATTTTAAAATAAATTTTTTATTTTGGAGATGTTTCTCTCATTATTCTCTTGTAGCAATAAAAGCCTGTTCTTATATACGAGGCAGCAAGGCTTGTTGCGACTTGCAGTTTATTGTTATTTTATTGTTGCTTGAAGCAATATACGGGCTTTAGGTGTTATGAGGAGCTATCTTAAAAAGATGCTTTATGAAGGTTGAGGTAGCTTGCTGAATGGAGATTATAATATGGCAAAAGTAATTGGTATTGATTTGGGGACAACAAACTCTTGTGTGGCTGTCATGGACGGCAAAAACGCAAAAGTTATCGAAAACTCAGAAGGAGCGCGAACAACACCTTCCGTTGTTGCCTTTACTGATGGGGGGGAGCGGCTTGTTGGGCAGCCTGCTAAACGGCAGGCGGTGACAAATCCTGAAGGGACAGTTTTTGCAGTTAAACGTTTGATAGGGCGCCGTTTTGATGACCCTATGGTTGAAAAAGACAAAGCACTTGTGCCTTATAAAATTGTTAAAGGTGACAATGGTGATGCATGGGTTGAAGAAGCGGGTAAGAAATATTCTCCATCGCAAATTTCAGCTATGATTTTGCAAAAGATGAAGGAAACAGCAGAATCTTATCTTGGTGAAAAAGTTGAACAAGCCGTTATTACGGTTCCTGCTTATTTTAATGATGCACAACGTCAAGCGACTAAAGATGCGGGTAAAATTGCTGGACTTGAAGTTTTACGGATTATTAATGAGCCAACTGCTGCTGCTTTAGCTTATGGTTTGGACAAAAAAGACGGAAAAACAATAGCTGTTTACGATCTTGGTGGTGGTACATTTGATATTTCAGTACTTGAAATTGGAGATGGTGTTTTTGAAGTTAAATCAACCAATGGAGATACGTTTTTAGGGGGTGAAGACTTTGATATGCGTTTGGTTGGTTATTTTGCAGATGAATTCAAAAAAGAGCAAGGAATTGATCTGAAAAATGATAAACTCGCTTTACAGCGCTTAAAAGAAGCGGCAGAAAAAGCAAAAATAGAGCTTTCTTCGTCGCAGCAAACAGAAATCAATTTACCATTTATCACGGCAGATCAATCAGGTCCCAAGCACTTAACAATGAAATTGACTCGGGCAAAATTTGAATCTCTAGTTGACGATTTAGTGCAGCGTACCATCGAGCCTTGTAAAGCTGCGTTGAAAGATGCTGGATTAAAGGCCGGTGAGATTGACGAAGTTGTTTTAGTGGGTGGTATGACACGTATGCCCAAGATTCAGCAAGTCGTGCAAAGCTTCTTTGGTAAGGATCCACACAAAGGCGTTAATCCTGATGAAGTTGTTGCAATGGGTGCTGCCATTCAAGGGGGTGTATTGCAAGGCGATGTCAAAGACGTGTTGCTTCTAGATGTAACACCTTTATCTTTGGGTATTGAAACCTTGGGTGGGGTTTTCACACGCCTCATTGAGCGTAATACCACTATCCCAACGAAAAAATCGCAAGTTTTTTCGACAGCTGATGATAATCAGAGTGCTGTGACTATTCGTGTTTTCCAAGGTGAACGGGAAATGGCGAGTGATAATAAGCTATTGGCTCAATTTGATCTTGTTGGTATTCCTCCAGCACCGCGTGGTATACCTCAAATTGAAGTTACTTTTGATATTGATGCGAATGGTATTGTTAATGTTTCGGCCAAAGATAAGGGAACTGGTAAAGAACATCAAATTCGTATTCAGGCATCAGGTGGTTTAAGTGATGCTGATATTGAAAAAATGGTACAGGATGCGGAAGAGCATGCAGCTGAGGATAAAAAACGCCGTGAAGGTGTTGAAGCCAGAAATCAAGCGGAAGCTCTTATTCATTCAACTGAAAAGTCACTCAGTGAATATGGCGATAAAGTATCAGCTGAAGAAAAAGGACAGATTGAAACAGCAATATCTGATTTGAAATCTGCGCTTGAAGGCAGTGATACTGAAGAAGTAACAACAAAGATGCAAAAATTAGCTGAAGTCAGTATGAAGCTTGGACAGGCTATGTATGAAGCTTCACAAGCAGCGAGCGCTGACACTGAAACAGAAGCAAAGAATGATGATGTCGTTGATGCTGATTTTGAAGAAGTTAATGATAAGAAGAAATAGTGTCGGCATATGTGTTGATTAATTTATAAACCCGGCCTTTGAAATATAAGGCTGGGCTTTATTATTTGAGTGAGTTGCAACTTTGTTGCTAAAAATATACATTAAAAGCAATCTTATCCATAAAGATGGATGACAGAGAAATTATCAGGAATACATGATGAAGGTTGACTATTATGAAATTCTTGGCGTGACTCGTGACTGTGATGATAAAAAGTTGAAATCTGCTTTTCGTAAGTTGGCAATGCAATATCATCCTGATCGCAACGCTGGGGATAAAGAGGCAGAGCGAAAATTCAAAGAAATTGGCGAAGCCTACGAAGTCCTTAAAGATCCCCAAAAGCGTGCTGCTTATGATCGATTTGGTCATGCGGCTTTTGAAAATAGCGGTAGTCAAGGAGGAGCAAATCCCTTTGGAGGTTTTGCTGCGGGTGGTGGATTTGCTGATATTTTTGAAGATTTTTTTGGCGAAATTATGGGAGGTGCGCACCGTAAGCGTGGTGATGGTCGCGAACGTGGTGCAGATCTGAGTTATAATATGGAAATAACCTTAGAAGAGGTATTTTCAGGAAAAACTGCAGAAATTACTATTCCCAGTTCTGTTACATGCGATGCTTGTGAGGGATCAGGAGCGAGAAAGGGCTCTAAGCCGCAAGTTTGTGGAACATGTCATGGATCTGGTCGTGTGCGTGCTGCACAAGGTTTCTTTTCTATTGAGCGAACATGTCCTTCATGTCATGGACGTGGTGAAACTATTACGGATCCATGCCCAAAATGTCATGGGAAACGACGCATAGAGAAAAAACGTTCATTGAGCGTGAATGTTCCAGCTGGTATTGAAGATGGAACGCGTATTCGCCTTTCTGGTGAGGGTGATGCTGGTATTCGTGGTGGCCCCAATGGTGATCTTTATATTTTCCTTTCCGTTAAACCGCATGAGTTTTTTCAGCGAGAAGGAGCCGATCTTCACTGTCGTGTTCCTATTTCAATGGTAACAGCTGCTTTAGGAGGAGAGTTTGAAGTTTCCGATCTTGATGGCGTTAAAGCGCGTGTTAAGATCCCAGAAGGAACGCAAAATGGACGTCAATTCCGCCTTAAAGGCAAGGGTATGCCCATGTTGCGTCGGCAGCAAGCAAGGGGTGACCTTTACATCCATGTCACGATTGAGACACCACAGAAATTAACGCAAGAGCAACGTGAACTATTGCAAAAATTTGAAAAACTTTCAAATCATGAGAATTCACCGCAATCACATGGCTTTTTTTCACGTATGAAAGAATTTTTTGAAAATATTTCTGGTTAAAATATATGAATGTTTTCAGAATAAATTAGAAAAAACTTTTGGAAAGTTATTTTAATTAAGCTTTCTGTAGTCTTGTAATTTTTGAAAAACATTTTTTATCTTGAAAAGATAAAGAGAGAAACGATTAATTTAGAGTAAGTTCCTGCCGCTGATAGTTTTTTACATTTCACGAGTTTTATGGATAAGTCTTATTTTTGAGTGTCTATGATATTTTAAAAAGGGCTTATCTGTAAGAAGGGTGCAATTGAGTAACTGATTTCCAGTGTCATGATAACTGCTTTTATGCATTCAGCATTTTTTGTATTTATTGTTTTACTCAAAATTCCTATACTAAAACTGTAAAATAGGTAGTAGCTTGCCAAGAAACGCTAAATAAGCTGTTAGGCAAACCATCTTATTTCAAATAAAGCATCAACTTTTTATAACCGATTTTATTTTTGGCATTTTGATAGTCTTAGCTACTGTCTCTCTTTAAAAAGGCAAATAAGGGGTATTTTATTCGGAATAGCTTTTACATGCCTCATACCAGCTTCATTTTCTTTTAGATTACGGATTTTGTTTTGTATTTCTGGTGTCATAAAATACTTCTTCCAGATAATAAAAAAACGCTATAACCAGATTTATTTTGTTCCAAAGAAATTATGAAATGGGATAATGCATGTTGAATACTAAAGAAGACATAACAAAATATGTCTTGAGATGCTTGATGCATCTCTCTTTTGGAGAAACAGATTCCATGGAATTCACCTAGTTGAACTTATCGGCATGATAAAATTTGGTGGGGAGAAAAAAGAAAAAATAAATACAACAAAAAATGGCACGATATATTTAAAAAATAACACATTAAAAGAATTAAAAATTCTAAAAGACATTGAATAATCCAAGCATGTATTGCTGTGCAGAAAGAAAAACTTAATGACAGATCATGAAAATGAGAAATTTTATAAAATCTTACGAAGAGAGTAATCTAAACAATTAAATGCTTTTATGAAGATGCCTCTGAAGAGCTATTCGCAATAAAGTCACAATATATGATAATTTTGCAAAGCATTTTTTCGATTTTACGATATAAAAAGATAAATTATTATTATAAATCAATCCCTTATGATTCTCCATAAGGAGCGTTCAATTGACATTTTCTCATGTTTAATGATTGAGAAAAAGTCAAATTTTTAAAACCAAATTTATAGTTTATTGAGATAAGCTATAAAGCGGTTGAGTGATTTCTTATCTTGGCAATATGTTAATTTTATTATTATAAGAAATTTTGTTTTATCTTACAAAATCAATGGTTGTATATATTCCTATTCATTGTTAAGTATCCATAGGGATAAACTAATGAGTTGAATGTACGGCGTAGCTTCAAAATTTGGCTTTTCAATCTTATATATAAGATCATAAAATAATGACGTTTTTTTACGTCTATTTTGTTTAATTTTTCGCTGTCAATTTTTAAAGGAAGTTTTTTGTATTTCATTTCGCTATTCCTTTTTCATAATTTAGAGGAAAATTGACGATTTTTAGGGGGGGGGGATAGAGTAAGGCTTTGTTTTATTGTTTTCACTTTTCCTAAATTTCATTAAGAGGTGGTAAAAAGTGATGAGGAGGCTCTATTGATGGATGATGCTAAAAACGGCGCTGTAGATGTTTTGGAAAAACAAGCAGCATTTTTATCGTCTGCTTTACCATATATGCAAAAATACGAAAATGAAACGGTTGTGGTAAAATATGGCGGTCATGCTATGGGTGATCCTGCCTTGGGGCGAGCATTTGCGCGTGACATTGCTCTATTAAAGCAATCGGGGATTAATCCTGTTGTTGTTCATGGTGGAGGACCTCAAATTGCTGAAATTTTAATGAAAATGGGGATTGAATCACGATTTGAAAACGGATTACGGGTAACTGATGAGCGGATCGTTGAAGTCGTTGAAATGGTTTTGGCTGGTTCCATAAACAAAGAAATTGTTGCTCTCATCAATGCAGAGGGTGAATGGGCAATAGGATTATGTGGCAAGGATGGCAATATGGTTTTTGCCGAAAAGGCTTATAAAACTGTCATTGATCCTGATTCGCATATTGAACGTGTTTTAGATTTGGGTTTTGTTGGCGAGCCTGTTGAAGTTGATCGCACATTGCTAGATCTTTTAGCATGTTCTGAAATGATACCAGTTCTTGCTCCTGTGGCTCCAGGACGCGATGGTAAAACTTATAATATTAATGCTGATATTTTTGCTGGAGCTATTGCTGGTGCATTAGAGGCTAAACGCCTTTTATTTCTCACTGATGTTCCTGGTGTTTTGGACAAACATGGTAAACTTTTAAAAGAATTGACTGTTTCTGAAGCTGAAAAATTTATTAAAAATAGAATAATTTCAGGAGGCATGATTCCAAAAGTAGAGACTTGTATAAAAGCCCTTCAAAACGGCGTGGAAGGTGTTGCCATTTTAAATGGCAAAACTCCTCATTCTGTTTTACTAGAGCTGTTTACCGAACAGGGAGTTGGAACGCTTATTGTTTCATAAATTGTAAGGAAAATTGGAAGAGAAAGTTTTTCATGACGAATATAAAACAGTTTAAATATCCTTTATTAAGTAAGCCAGAATTAGCAATATTTACCGCGACAATATTGTGGGGCATTACATTTTTAGTCATTCATATTGCGGTACGCTATAGCGGTCCTCTGTTTTTTGTTGGATTTCGTTTTATTGTTGCATCTCTTATATGTGGGGTAGTTTTTTGGCGTTCTATAAAAGGTATAACTGTTTATGAAGTTTTCGCTGGGATGGCGATTGGTTTAGCCATGTTTTTTGGTTATGCTTTTCAAGCAGCTGGACTTCAAACAATTATTAGTAGTCAGTCGGCTTTTATTACAGCGCTTTATGTGCCTATGGTTCCAATCTTGCAATGGATTGTTTTTAAAAAACCTCCTCGTTTTGCTTGTTGGGTTGGTATTGTTTTCGCTTTTATAGGGCTTGTACTTATTTCAGGACAAAAGCCGGGAAATTTTGATTTTTCAAAAGGCGAAATTTTGACTTTGTTAGGTGCTTTAGCGATTGCTGGAGAAGTCATACTTATTGGAATTTTTGCCAATAAGGTTGATAGTCGGCGTGTGACCATTATACAGTTATTTTTTAGTGGTTTTTTTTCATTTGCTTGTATGCCTTTGATGGGTGAAAGCATCCCTGAATTTTCGTGGGTGTGGTTTAATATTGGTATAGGATTGGCATTAATGAGTGCCATCATTCAATTAGCTATGAATTGGGCACAAAAGTCCATTTCCCCTACGCGTGCGACACTCATTTACGCAGGTGAACCGGTATGGGCTGGTATTGTTGGGCGTTTGGCTGGAGAACATTTATCTCCCTTAGCTTTATTGGGCGGTTTGCTTATTCTGATTGGGATCATTGTGGCTGAATTACAACCTTCACAATGGCGTAAAAAAAATAAAGCAATTAAAAAAAATGATTAGCTATGCACCCTTCTAGTATGATTTTATTGCATGAAATTTTTGCTTGTAGAGTTTTCATTTTTGAAGCTTTTTTAATATGAAGATAAGGAGGCTTTATAAGCTATTTCAGCTTTTGTATAGCAAATTGGAGCAATAATATTTATCTGTTTGCCTAACTTCTGAAACGGGAAGACAACCTTCATTGAACCAAAGCATGAGGTGATATAAAGGTAAAAATTAACGCCCCTCGTTACGATCATTTTTAAATTCGGCTTTACAACTTTCAAAAACACCTACGGTAATGTTTTTGCATAACGAAAATTATGCATTATTGCACGTTATTCCTTTTGTTCTTCACGGGATCACGCTTTTCACGTAAAATAGAACGCCTAAAGCAGCCTCCCATAATGTTATATATTAACGCGTTTTTTAAAAAGATAATTTTCTCAATATGTATCATATTCATTAACGGTCCGCGTGAAGTATATAAAAACCACAAAGCATCATTGTTTACTTAAAATAAAAGGCACTAGCATTTTCTTTGTCCGTTCTCAATATTACGACAGCCTTTGGCATTTGAAAAAGAGAGAGGCATTTTTACTCATTTCTTAAACGTTTTTATCTATATACTAGCCCTGTTTTATGATGGGGAAGCAAAAAATTTGATTGATTCACTATGAGAAGATTTAAAATGAGAGGGGCTCGCGATATTCATGTTGTTTTATATAAGATTACTAAAAAAGCAGATTATTGCGTATAAATAAAAAAGCATTTCTTGCGAATTTTATTGCAAGCCCAAGTGATATATACGCCCATCATGTAAATGTTATAACACATTGATTTATAATGCTAGTATAGCATTATTCATATTGAATTAGAACCCTGAATACTGTAAAACTTTCTCACTTCAAATCGTTTTCATGTTAAATCAATCCAAATCTACTTGCTTACACGTCACAAGCGGGCGGGCCATGTGGGTAAAAACTGTAAAAGAAAGGCATATCTCTTATAAACTTTTTCACGTGTAAAGGATCGTCGCAACATTGGATATTGGCAAGGTGTGATGGTACCGGCTTATCCAGTATATGAGTCATCAAATAAGATGTGAAAAGATTATTTTAGCACCCTTGGATTTAATTTAGCAAATAAAAACCTCATTTTTTAGGTTATGAAAAATTGTGTTTTGAGAAGCTTTTTAGGTTTATATTCTTTTGATAGAAGCCGGAGCATAATTGGTCTTTGCGTTTTTTGTTATTCTTTGCTAAATCGCCTTATATGACAATAGATCGTAATTATATTCGTAATTTTTCCATCGTGGCGCATATTGATCACGGAAAATCCACTTTAGCTGATCGTTTGATTCAAATAACAGGTGGGCTTGATACACGTGAGATGAAAGAACAAGTACTCGATTCCATGGATATTGAGCGTGAACGTGGAATTACTATTAAAGCACAAACGGTACGTTTACACTATAAGGCAAAGAATGGCGAAACCTATATTTTAAATCTTATGGATACACCTGGTCATGTGGATTTTGCTTATGAGGTTTCGCGTTCATTGGCAGCTTGTGAAGGTTCTCTGTTGGTGGTGGATGCAAGCCAAGGCGTAGAGGCGCAGACGTTAGCAAATGTTTATCAAGCCATTGATAATTCCCATGAGTTGGTCGTTGTGCTCAATAAAGTTGATCTTCCAGCAGCAGAACCTGAGCGTGTTAAAGAACAAATTGAAGATGTGATAGGCATTGATACATCTCAAGCAGTAGAAATATCAGCAAAAACAGGCTTAGGTGTTCCTGATGTTTTGGAGGCAATTGTTACACAATTACCACCTCCCCATACAGGCGATGTTGCAAATCCCTTGAAAGCAATGTTGGTTGATAGCTGGTATGATGCATATCTTGGTGTCATTGTTTTGGTACGGGTGATAGATGGCATTTTAAAAAAAGGCCAAACCATTCGTATGATGGGTACAGGAGCAAAATATCCAGTTGAGCGCGTTGGGGTGTTTACACCTAAAATGGTACAGGTTGATGAGTTAGGACCAGGCGAGATTGGTTTTATCACGGCCTCTATCAAAGAGGTAGCAGATACACGGGTTGGGGATACGATTACTGAAGAGCGTCGTCCTTGTGAAAATGCTTTGCCTGGTTTTAAGCCGGCGCAACCAGTTGTCTTTTGTGGTCTTTTTCCAATTGATGCTGCCGATTTTGATGATTTGCGTGCAGCCATGGGCAAATTACGCTTAAATGATGCGAGTTTTTCTTTTGAAATGGAAACGTCTGCGGCTTTGGGATTTGGTTTTCGCTGTGGCTTTTTGGGACTTCTTCATCTTGAAATTATCCAAGAGCGATTAGAGCGTGAGTTTAATTTGGATTTAATCGCGACAGCACCTTCGGTTGTTTATCGCATGAATATGAATGATGGTTCTGTTAAAGAGTTGCACAATCCAGCGGATATGCCTGATGTGGTTAAAATTTCTTCCATTGAAGAACCATGGATTCGGGCGACAATCATGACTCCTGATAATTATCTTGGGTCAATTTTAGAACTATGCCAAGAGCGGCGGGGGGTACAGGTTGGTTTGTCCTATGTTGGAACCCGTGCTATGGTAACGTATGATTTACCACTGAATGAAGTTGTTTTTGATTTTTATGATCGGCTAAAGTCAATCTCAAAGGGTTATGCTTCTTTTGATTATCAGATGACCGATTATGCGGAGGGGGATTTAGTTAAAATGTCTATTTTGGTAAATGGAGAGTCTATTGATGCATTGTCTATGCTTGTGCACCGCACGATTGCAGAAAAGCGCGGGCGTTCCATGTGTGAAAAACTGAAAGATCTTATTCCCCAGCATATGTTTCAGATTCCAGTTCAAGCGGCTATTGGTGGTAAAGTTATAGCGCGCGAAACAATTCGTGCTTTGCGTAAAGATGTAACAGCGAAATGTTACGGGGGCGATGTCACGCGTAAGCGCAAACTTTTGGAAAAACAAAAAGAAGGCAAAAAGCGGATGCGCCAATTTGGAAAAGTAGAAATTCCACAATCGGCATTTATTCAAGCGCTCAAAATGAACAAATAATGAAAAAAGGAGTATTGTCTCTCATTGATTGTGCTTTTGCTTTTGTCGATTGGTTCAGATGCTTAAAGAACACTTTTAAATAGAATTGCGCGGTGCTTCATATTTTTGTGTATTGCGTAATGGTGTCATGCTTCTCACGTAAAAAAGAATGCTTTAAATGAAATACATTTATGGTGCATATTGGCGTGCTTGTTTTAGTGAATCATCACTCAATGCATCAAATTCCATTTCACAATGGGGGCTGTGAAAAATATAAAGTAACATATACTATGAATGATATAAAATCCATTTGGCATCACTGTTTTTACGCGTCATAAAGGTGTAAAGCGCCCCCATCATACTCTTTTCTAGCTCAAAATATTATGACAATCCTTATCACTTAAGAGAATTCATTAAAGGTATTTTTACTCTTTTCTTAAAGTGCTTCTTACCCACACACCAACTGCATTTGTAATGTGCAAGGGAATGATAGTGACTGATTCACTATGAAAGAATTTGAAGTGAGGGAATCTTTGTATTCGAGGTTATTATTCAAGTTAAAAAACGATGAAATATTATTATGAATTAATCTTGTGTCTAAGAACGTAAAAGATCGTTAATGGATGTTTTTTCTCGCGTTTTTTGATCAACGCGTTTTACGATAACAGCACAATAAAGGCTTGGTCCTGCTTCACCATTTGGTAAAGGTTTTCCAGGGAGAGAACCTGGTACAACCACTGAATAGGCTGGTACTTCACCGATAAAAATTTCACCTGTTGTACGATCAATAATCTTTGTAGATTTTCCAATAAAGACTCCCATTCCCAAAACAGCACCTTCACGGATAATACAGCCTTCAACAATTTCAGAGCGAGCACCGATAAAGCAATGATCTTCAATGATCGTTGGATTTGCTTGCAGTGGCTCCAAAACACCTCCAATACCAACACCGCCAGAAAGATGGACATGTTTACCAATTTGTGCACAAGAACCAACGGTGGTCCATGTATCAACCATTGTGCCCTCATCGATAAAAGCACCAAGATTGACAAAGGATGGCATCAATATAACGTTGGGTGCAATGTAAGCAGAATGACGTACAATGGCTCCAGGAACGGAACGGAAATCAGCTTTTTTAAAGTCAACTTCTTGCCAACCAGAGAATTTTGAAGGAACTTTATCCCACCAATATGTTCCATTTATCCCACCGGCAATAATTTGCATAGGATTGAGCCGAAAAGAGAGAAGGACGGCTTTTTTCAACCATTGGTGAATATGCCATTGTCCATTTTTTTGGCGTTCCGCTACACGGACTTCACCTTTGTCAAGAAGGTTCAATGCATGTTCGACACTCTCACGGATTTCGCCTTTTGTGGTAGTATCGATAGAATCGCGATCGTCAAAAGCTTGTTCGATAATAATTTCAAGTTGTGTGGTATGGGTCATGACGAGAGTTCCGTTAAACAAGTTGAAGCTTCAAGATTTATTCTCTATGAACTACGCGAAGAAAAGTGTTCAGTCAATAAAACGATGAAGAAGTAGGACAAGTGCATGAAAAAAAATTGTAAAGAAAAAAGAAAAGCAGAGCAAGAAAACTGGACACCACTTCTCCATACGAAGGATGCTCTACAACAAATACATAAAATCTCTAATTCAGCACAAATGCGTTCGTCTACTTATCGTTTAGCCTATATCGATCAAGATTTTATGATGCGTCCAGAGCTGCGCTCACAACGTATTGGTCTTGAATTTTTAAAGCCGGAAATAACCCTTAAAGAATATGATATTCAATCAACAGTTGTTTTGTTTGGTGGTGCGCGTATTCCTGAACCTGGGCAAGCAGCGTGGGCTGCAAAAAATGAAATACAAAAGAAAAATTTGCATGCTATGTCACATTATTACGATGAAGCAAGAGAGTTTGCGCGTTTGTGCTCACTTTATTCTGCTACGACAGAATATCGTGAATTTGTGGTTGTTACGGGGGGCGGACCAGGAATCATGGAGGCGGGAAATCGTGGTGCTTGTGATGTTGGTGCCCCAACGATTGGCTTGAATATTATTTTACCACATGAGCAAGAGCCTAATTCGTATGTGTCGCCGCATTTGTGTTTCAATTTTCATTATTTGGGGATGCGCAAAATGCATTTTTTAGTACGAGCGAAAGCATTAGTTGTTTTTCCTGGAGGATTTGGGACTCTGGATGAACTGTTTGAGACGTTAACTTTAGTACAGACGGGGCGTATGAAACAGGTACCAATTTTATTGTTTGGCAAAGAATTTTGGAGCAATACTATCAATTTTGAGTATCTGTCTGAACAAGGTACAATTTCTCCTACTGATGTTAATTATATGAAATTTGTCAATACAGCAGCAGAAGCTTTTGAAGAAATTCGTTCTTTTTATAAACTGCCTTAAAGACTTTTAAGACGTTCATTCTTGAAGGATAATTAGTACTCTACTTTGGTTAAATAAAGTCCTGAAGGAGGAGCAACAACACCACAACGTTTACGATCTTTAGCATGAAGAGCTGCTTCGAGATCTTGAGCTGTCCAACGTCCAACACCCACTTCCATGAGGCTTCCTGCGAATGAACGGATTTGATGATGAAGAAAAGAACGAGCTTGCGCATAAAGGAAAATTTCTTCACCTTCTCTTTGAATATCAAGGCGTTCAAGGGTGCGAATAGGGCTTTTGGCTTGGCAATGTGCTGAACGGAAAGTGGTAAAATCATGTTTTCCTACAAGCTTTTGAGCAGCTTCATGCATGGCTTCAGCATTAAGAGGCTTTGGCAACCACCACACGCGTTTGGCATTTAAGGCTGGTGGAGAGCGACGATTAAGTATTTTAAAAAGATAATGGCGTTTGGTTGCGGAAAATCGTGCATCAAAGTCATCAGGGACATTTTGTACGTTTAAGACTGAAATTGCTTCTCCTTGTTTACGTAAAAGAGCATTGAGCGCATCACGTACAGTATGGGGATGCCAGTTTTTTATGAAATCAACATGCGCAACTTGTCCCGTAGCGTGTACTCCTGCATCGGTTCTTCCTGCTGTTGTTATAGTCAATTGTTGTCTACTAAAGGAAAAGATTGCCTGTTCAAGAGCTCCTTGTATAGTGAGAAGTTTTGCTTGACGCTGCCAACCAGCATAATTTGAGCCATCATATTCAAGAGTGAGTTTAAAACGTGGCATCTTAAAAAACAGCAGAAATATGAGCGCCTCGCAAAAAGGCTGCGCTTTCAAGGACTTTACCGCCAGATCTTTGGAGAGAGGTTATTTCTATCCGTCCTTGCCCACAATGGATAATCAAAGAACTTGGTTCTATCCGTCCAATTTCAAGAGAAGGACCTGTTGTTAAACGACTATCAAGAATTTTTACACGTTCTTCTCGTCCCCCAATATTCATGTTGCACCAGCAACCAGGAGAGGGAGAGAGCGCACGGATATGCCTATGAATAAACTCTGCAGGTTTTGTCCAATCAATGCGGGTTTCTTCCTTTTTGATTTTGTCAGCATAGGTAACGCCTTCCTCTGATTGTGGGGTCAGTTTAAGTTGTCCTTTTTCAAGAGTTGATAAAGTTTCTACCATAAGTTCTGCGCCAATATGTGAAAGTCTGTTTGAAAGCTCAGCAGTGGTGGTGTTATCAGTAATGGGGATGGAGCGAAAAAGAGCGATAGGTCCGGTATCAAGTCCTTCATCCATTTTCATGATCATGATACCTGTTTCTTTATCACCAGCCATAATTGCTCGTTGAATAGGCGCAGCACCACGCCAACGTGGTAAGAGTGAAGCGTGGGCATTAAAACAACCAAAACGCGGCGTTTCGAGAATAGCTTTGGGTAAAAGGAGTCCATAAGCCACCACAATAGCAGCATCAACAGAAAGTGCTGCAAATTGCTCCTGTTGTTCGATTGTTTTGAGTGTTTGAGGCGTGAAGACAGGAATGGCCTTTTCTTTTGCTACGTTGTGAACAGCTGAGGGGATTAATTTAAGTCCTCGACGTCCTGCTGGGCGAGGGGGTTGACTATAAACAGCAACAACATCATGACCTGCATCCAATAAAGCATGTAAAATAGGAACAGAAAAATCTGGTGTTCCCATAAAACTTAATCGTAAAGCCATTACAAAACTGCTTCCTGCATGTTTTTTTCTTTTGCGCGTTTTTTAAATTTTCGTATTACCATATCGCGTTTGATCTTTGAAATGTAATCAATAAAAAGGCGCCCATCTAAATGATCAATTTCATGCTGCAAGCAAGTTGCTAAGAGATCGTCTGCTTCAATTTCTGTTTGTTTTCCTTCACGGTTCTGATAGCGAACACGAAGGCGTTTAGGACGTTCAACCTCTGCAAAATAATCAGGAATAGAAAGACAACCTTCTTTGTAAATATTACGCTCATCTGAAAGCCATAAAATTTCAGGGTTGATAATAACAAATGGCTTTTTCTGCTCATCTTCAGAATTTCCAGAGACATCTATAACCAACATACGTAGCGGTATACCAATTTGAATAGCAGCAAGACCAACGCCCTTAGCATTATACATGGTTTCCAACATATCATCCGCAAGTTTTTGGAGAGCTGAATCGACCTGCTCAACAGGTTTGGACACTTCCCGTAAAATCGGATCAGGTAAAGTAACTAAAGATCTCATTGGCATAAGTAGAGATTAATCAATGGTTTGTTATTGGTCAATATTGAATAATGGATTCTTGCGTTTTTTTACAACAAGAGCGTTATATTACAATTTATGTTTGATTCGTTTTTTTCCATATTCGCTGGTGAGTTTTTTTCTAAACTAATGCTTTTGCTTTTATTTATACTTGTCTGTTTGGCATTTTTTATGTTGATACATTCTCATCGAAAAAAAGCATTTTTGGAAAATGAAATTGCTGAACGCGCACGTGAGGCACAAATGCAGATGGCTACCTTGCTGAAAACACAAGCTGAAATGCAAGGGCGAATGCAAACGATGGCGGAAATTTTTGGTCAACGGCAGGCTGAATTGAATAAATCACTCAGTGAGCAACTCAATGGGATGACAACAAGCTTGGGCCAAACACTTCAGGTACAGACCAAATCCACTTATGAAAATTTGAATCGTTTGCAAGAGCGTTTAGCAGTGATTGATGCGGCACAAAATAATATTCAATCGCTTACGGGACAAGTTGTTCAGTTGCAGTCCATTTTAAGCAATAAGCAGACACGTGGTACTTTCGGTCAGGGGCGAATGGAAGCCATTATTGCCGATGCCTTACCAACAAATGCTTATGCTTTTCAGGCTGTTCTTTCCAATGGAAAGCGCCCAGATTGTCTCATTCATATGCCCAATAAAGCCCCTTCTCTTGTTGTTGATGCTAAATTCCCTCTGGAGGCTTGGAATGCTATGCGTAAGGCAGAATCAGCACAAGAGCGTCAAGAGGCAGAACGCCAATTTCGTACCGATATGGAAGTCCATATTCGTGATATTGCACAAAAATATTTGATTCCTGGAGAAACCCATGACACTGCTTTCCTTTTTGTGCCATCCGAATCGATTTTTGCAACAATTTATGAGGACTTTGAGGCATTGGTACAAAAATCCAATAGAGCCCATGTGATTATTGTTTCACCATCTTTGTTGATGCTCTCTGTCCAAGTGGTACAAACCATTATGAAAGATGCACGGATGCGTGAACAAGCGCATTTAATTCAATCAGAAGTAGCAAAATTGATGGAAGATTTTGGACGAATGGATATGCGTGTTCGCGCACTACAGAAGCACTTTCACAAAGCAGGTGAAGATATAGAGGGAATTTTGATATCGTCCTCCAAAATTATGAAACGGGCAAATCGCATTGAAACTGTTGAATTAAAAGAAAATTACTCTGAACCAACAAAAATGACAACATTGGCTCAGTCGCAAACATTGCGTTTTGCTGATGAGGAATAAAGCAAAGAAAGCTTCTTAAATATCACAAGTCAGAACATGTTCTTTATTGATTGGTAATACTTTTTTAGTATCTCTATCTTGTTTTATTTCTTAAACGAGAGGAATAGGGATATGCGACACCTTTTGTTTTTAGGGGCACTGGTGTTTCTGCTAGATGGATGTGCAACAACTACTCCCATACACACAAACAATGCTTGTGCTATTTTAGCACAAAAAAATGGTTTTTTTGATAATTGGGGTAAGGTGTCTCAAAGAGCAGAAATGCGCTACGGAATTCCTATGCCGATTATTCTTGCAACTATTAAGATGGAATCGAGCTTTCGTCACAATGCACGTCCTCCACGCAAGAAACTACTTGGTTTTATTCCATGGAAGCGTCAATCGACAGCTTATGGTTATTCTCAAGCGCTTGACAGTACATGGGCAATGTATCTTCGCTCTACGGGCAGATCTTTTGCATGGCGTACGAATTTTGCAGATTCTGCTGATTTTGTTGCTTGGTACCATCGCCAAAGTGTTCAACGCAATGGGGTGAGATTTGATGATGCATATAGCCTTTATTTAAATTATCATATGGGACATGGTGCTTATGCGCGTAGTGGCGGGCATGCCTCTGCTGCACTTTCACAGGCAGCACAGCGCATGGCAAGGATATCGAGGCTCTATGAACAGCAATTAAAGAGATGTGGATGGCGTTAGGGAAGATTTTTGAAAATCTCAATTAGGAAGTTGTTGTGGTAAAAGTATTTGAGAGCAAAATTTCTTATGGTGTGACAAGGGGCTGGATCATTTTTCCGATTGTCAAATGAAGTGAATTGTTATTTTTTAGAATAAACTCAAGAGACCGAAGCTTTTGCAATGCACAATATATTTGAGTGCACTTTCGATGTTTTGACTTCCTGTGTTTAAAAAATTTACAATGGAAACTATCTTCTATTTGGCGCTGGCATTTCGCACTGGGCTAAGTACTAGAGATTATTGAAGAAAAATTTTGAAATATAATATCATTTTTTATTTTCATTATGCGTATTACTGGCTGATTATTACATAAATATTTTCTTTGTTAAGCGTATAAAATAGTAATCAAAAAAATGCAATTCGAGCATCATATTAAAGTGAGAATCTCGAATGGCGTAGGGTTTTATCGTTTCAGATCTCTTGAGGTTGAATCAATAAAAAACATTGGCTTGCACATAACAAGTGCAATTGGCATGTGGATAAAAGCTGTGAAAGAAAAGACTAAAAATGTCTCTTACGAACATTCTCAAATGTAAGAATTATCGGAAACATTGGGAATTAGCACGTATAACGGTGGCGCCACTTTGCTCTCATACCTCAATCTTGCTTGTGACGTGCAAGGAAAAAATTAATTGATTCAATGTATTATTTAAGCATTAATATACCTTAGTATTGAGCAGGTAAATGCTACTCAAGGTAGGTAATTTTTTAATTGGCAGGACATCTGATCAGGCAAAAAATACTCGAAAAAAGTTTTGATTCGCAATAATTGAGAAGAATATTTTATTCTCTAATTTTTGTTTAGGTGCTTCGTACCTTTTAGATACCGATAATCAACATATTATGATTTTGTGGAAATATTGTGATATAAGAAATGCAAATTTTGTCTTTTAAAACAAGGCGTGAGTTAAACAGCTCATTTTCTGTTTCTGTGCAAAGCATAAAAAATTATCTACTTTCACAGTTACAACAGTAAAATTTTATAATCCAACAAATGATTAAAAATGTATTATAATATCATTAAAATGCAAGGAACAGGCGCTATTGGAATGATGATTAAATAGAACATAGACCTTTTAAATTGATGCACACATCCTTTATTTGATTCCCTTGATAGAACAGTTGGTCCTTTTGGTGGAGCTAAGCGGGATCGAACCGCTGACCTCTTGCATGCCATGCAAGCGCTCTCCCAGCTGAGCTATAGCCCCTATAAAAACAAATTTTCCCAAAAGGTAAAGTATACAATTCCAGCTTTTCTAGAACGATCAAAATTGAAGATCAAGAAGAATTTACATTCAATGGAAAAGATGTCCTCTTTTTACTTTTCTTAAGCATCGTCATCATTAGAAACACCACCTCCGAGAATATCAGTAACATCATCATCTTCGTCGTCACCATCATGAGACAAAAATGTATCATCATCATCACCAAGATCTACATCACTATCTTCTAAATCAGGAAGATCGTCATCTTTAGGATCCTCATCATCATCTTCAAGAAGCATAAAAGCAGATTTTTCAAGTGCTGTATCAAGCTCTTCAGTATCAACTTCTTCCTCATTGTTTGCTTCAGCTGCTGCAACTTCAAAGTAAGAACGTGGATAAGAAATTCCTGTATAGGGCGATACAATAGGATCGCGATTTAGATCGTAAAATTTTTTTCCTGTTTCTGGATCAACACGTTTAGTTCCAAGTTCTTGTTTTGCCATAAACCGTGCCTCTTTGATTATATTATTCCATTAAAAGATAGATTTTATGGTGCTTAATCGAAAAATAATGCCTTTGTCAAAGATAAATACACTGTTCCACAGTGATTTTTTCATGACGTCCTTTAAAGCATGTGCTAAAGGATGCACAATTTCATAAAAGTTAGATAGAATTAAATAGAATTTCCATGCAAAAAGCAATCCCTATAACTACCTATAAATCGAGTAGTCTCTCTGGAAAAATTCAAATACCAGGAGATAAATCAATCTCTCATCGCTCTCTTATATTGGGAGGATTAGCAAATGGTGAGACATATATTCATGGATTACTTGAAAGTGCTGATGTACTCAATACAGCTACTGCTATGCAAGCTATGGGGGCCTGTATTATTAAAAAAGATGACTTCTGGATCATACGAGGAACAGGGAATGGTTGCCTTTTAGCTGCACAAAAACCTTTAGACTTTGGAAACGCTGGAACAGGTGCTCGTTTGGTTATGGGAATGGTTGGTCCGTATCATATGAAAACAACCTTTATTGGTGATGCTTCTCTCTCTAAACGTCCAATGGGACGTATCCTTGATCCACTGCGTCTCATGGGGGTAGAAATTGAGGCAACGCACGACGATCACCTTCCTTTAACGCTTTATGGTCCAAAAATGGCCAATCCGATACGTTACCGTGTTCCAATAGCTTCCGCCCAAATTAAATCAGCAATCCTGCTTGCTGGACTTAATACCGCCGGCATTACAACTGTTATTGAACCAGTTCTGACACGAGATCATACGGAAAAAATGTTAAAAGCATTCGGTGCGCAACTTGAAATAGAAAAAGATAACGAAGGTGCGCGTTTGATTCATCTTAATGGTCAGCCCCATCTTACTGGGCAAACGATTCATATTCCGGGTGATCCTT
Source organism: Bartonella sp. CM120XJJH (assembly GCF_042194715.1). Taxonomy (NCBI): domain Bacteria; kingdom Pseudomonadati; phylum Pseudomonadota; class Alphaproteobacteria; order Hyphomicrobiales; family Bartonellaceae; genus Bartonella; species Bartonella sp. CM120XJJH. The sequence continues at coordinate 155,746 of NZ_JBHINE010000001.1, forward strand.
CTTCTGCTGCTTTTCCAATTATCGCAGCCCTTCTTGTAGAAGACTCTGATATTACCATTGAAAATGTTTTGATAAATAATTCTCGAATAGGACTTATCGAAACATTATGGGAAATGGGTGCTCAAATTGAATTTTTGAATCGACGTCAAACAGGGGGAGAAGATGTTGCTGATTTACGGATAAAATCATCGGTCCTTAGAGGTGTTACGGTGCCCAAAGAACGCGCTCCATCGATGATTGATGAATATCCTGCTTTGGCAGTAGCAGCAGCCTTTGCAGAAGGCAAAACAGTGATGTTAGGAATTGAAGAATTGCGTGTAAAAGAATCAGATCGGCTGTCTGCTGTTGCTCAAGGACTCAAAGTTAATGGCGTAGACTGTGAAGAAGGTCAAGATTTTCTTATTGTTTATGGGAAAGGTTCTGCCAAAGGTTTGGGGGGTGGACATGTTTCCACACATCTTGATCATCGAATTGCTATGTGTTTTCTCATTTTTGGGCTTGTATCAGAGAAACCTGTTACCATCGATGATAAACGAATGATCGCTACGAGCTTTCCGGAATTTATTCCTTTTATAAAACAACTTGGGGGGAAAATCGCTTGAAGCCTTTTGTTATTGCCATTGACGGACCCGCAGCCTCAGGCAAAGGAACCTTAGCACGCAAAATTGCTGCACATTATCGTCTTCGCCATCTCGATACTGGTCTTACTTATCGTAGTGTTGCTCATACGCTTTTACAACAAAATTTAGCTCTTAATAATGAAAAAAATGCTATTATTTATGCTAAAGAACTTGATTTTAATACCTTAAATCCTGCTCTTCTTTCTTCTCATGAACTTGGTGAAGCGGCTTCAAAAATAGCGATTAACCCTTCTGTACGCAAAATTCTTGTCGAAAAACAACGCAACTTTGCTAAAGTTTTGCCCGGCTGTGTGCTTGATGGGCGTGATATCGGAACTATTGTTTGTCCTGATGCCGATATCAAGTTTTATGTTCTAGCCAATGTTCAAACACGCGCCAAACGTCGCTATCAGGAGATTTTAAAAAAAGGTGTTCAGGCAAATTATCATGAAATCCTAGCTCAACTTGAACAGCGCGACAGTCGCGATATAACGCGCAAACAAAGTCCACTAAAACCAGCAAAAAACGCCCACTTGCTTGATACGTCAGAATTGAGTATAGAAGCAACATTCGAAATTGCATGTAGTTTTATTGATCCAATCATAAAAATGCATATAATTGGATAAATTCGTTAAGGTGACTTCTAGCCTAGCGCTAACTTTTCTTCCTTTATTCAAGGAAAAAGGCTAAGGAGTTGCTTATGTTAACACTAACCTAGCGCTCATACCTTATAATACAAGGTATATATTAGGAGTTCTTATGTCACAATACAATCCCACAACAGCGGATTTTGAAGCCCTTTTAACAGAATCTTTTCAAACTAATGATCTTAATGAAGGATCTGTTGTTAAAGGTCGTGTTATTGCAATCGAAAAAGACATGGCCATTATTGATGCTGGTCTTAAAGTCGAAGGACGTATTCCTCTCAAAGAATTTGGAGCTAAAGCAAAAGACGGTTCTTTGCAAGTTGGCGATGAAGTTGAGGTTTACATTGAACGCATTGAAAATGCGATGGGTGAAGCTGTTTTATCGCGCGAAAAAGCACGACGCGAAGAAAGTTGGGTCCGTTTGGAGGAAAAATTCAATGCTGGTGCACGCGTTGATGGAGTGATCTTTAGCCAAGTAAAAGGTGGTTTTACAGTCGATCTTGATGGTGCCGTTGCTTTCTTGCCGCGCAGCCAAGTTGATATTCGTCCCATTCGTGATGTTTCACCTCTCATGCATAATTCACAGTCCTTTGAAATTTTGAAGATGGATCGTCGTCGTGGTAATATTGTGGTTTCACGTCGTACTGTTTTAGAAGAAAGTCGCGCCGAGCAACGTTCAGAAATTGTACAAAATCTTGAAGAAAACCAAATCGTTGAAGGTGTGGTGAAAAATATCACAGATTATGGTGCCTTTGTTGATCTTGGTGGGATTGATGGTCTCTTGCACGTTACAGATATGGCATGGCGGCGTGTTAATCACCCATCTGAAGTACTCACAATTGGTCAAACGATTAAAGTTCAGATTATTCGCATTAATCAAGATACGCACCGTATTTCTCTTGGAATGAAACAGCTTGAAAGTGATCCTTGGGAAAGCATCAGTGTTCGGTATCCGATTGGTAAAAAAATTACGGGTGCTGTTACCAACATTACTGATTACGGTGGTTTTGTTGAAATTGAGCCAGGAATTGAAGGGCTGATCCATGTTTCTGAGATGAGCTGGACGAAGAAAAATGTTCACCCTGGAAAAATTCTGTCTACATCACAAGAAGTAGAAGTGGTGGTTCTTGAGATTGATCCTTCTAAACGGCGTATTTCTCTTGGCTTAAAGCAAACATTTGAAAATCCATGGGAAGCTTTTGCCAATAAATTTCCTGTCAATTCGCAAATTGAAGGAGAGGTTAAAAATAAAACAGAATTTGGTCTGTTTATTGGGCTTGAAGGCGATGTTGACGGTATGGTTCATTTGTCTGATCTTGATTGGAACCGTCCTGGTGAACAAGTTATTGATACTTACAATAAAGGCGATATCGTTAAAGCTGTGGTCCTTGATGTTGACATTGAAAAAGAGCGCATTTCCCTTGGAATTAAGCAGCTTTCCAGTGATAAAGTTGGAGAAGCAGCTGCTTCTGGCGAATTGCGAAAAGGTGCTGTTGTAACATGCGAAGTGATTGCTGTTAACGACAATGACATTAGTGTGAAATTGATTGACCACAACCTTGAGACAACCATTCGACGTGCTGATCTCGCGCGTGATCGTGATGAGCAACGTCCTGAGCGTTTCGCAATTGGGCAAAAGGTTGATGCTCGCATTACAGCATTTGATAAAAAAACACGTAAAATTTCAGTATCGATTAAAGCTTTAGAAATTGCAGAGGAAAAAGAAGCTGTTGCACAATATGGTTCTACAGACTCAGGTGCTTCTCTTGGTGATATTCTTGGTGCAGCTTTGAAAAAACAAGAACAAGATTAATCATCAATCACTAAAGTTTACGGTGTTATTAAGGTCACTCATTTTAGGGTGACCTTTTTATTTTCTAAAAAATTGTCTGCTTATTTTCTAATTATTGGCGTCAAAAATTATAAATGCTTGCAAATAAAAACAAAAAGTTTGTTTTTTGTCTGTCAACGGTTCACTATTCAGATAAAATGCTTACAATTTAAATAAAAAACGATGTAATTAGATAACAATGGGACATTATGACGTGCATAATACCTTTCATAAAGTGCTTTTTTTCTCAAAAAGAGAAAAAAGACTATTTTATTAATACGAATTTTCCTCTTCGTGCAATTTATAAGGTACAGGAAGATCTTTATAACTTAGGGCATGATATAGCTTCTGGTAAAGAAATTTTACTCCCTGAATATGACGGAGTAGAAGATTTTCGCAAGAGATTGAATGAAAATGCTAAACTTATTCTTCATGCCTTTCATATCAGTGATTTTGCTGCCCGAAATGATGAAATCATCGCACCGTCTGCTCAATGGCTCATTGATAATCATTACACCATTGATAAAACCATACAAAAGCTACGTCGTAATCTGCCCAAGTCATTCATAAAGCAACTTCCTCTTTCTACATACAAAGCGGGAATACCACGAATTTTTGCTTTAACTTGGCTTTATATTGCGCATACCGATAGCAGCTTTTCACAAGAAACACTCACTGCTATAACCAACGGATTTCAAGAAGTTTGTGCGCTCACAATTGGTGAATTGTGGGCTCTTCCTTCTGTTATGCAAATGCTGCTCATTGAAAATGTCCGTCGTCTTTCAGTCCGTATCGAAAAAGCGCGACATATGCGCCATCTTGCTCGTCAAGTGGCTGATAAAATTTCTCTTGTAGAAAATAAAACAAATCTACACTCTCTTTTTACGCAGTATAAACCATTTACTGTTGATCCAACTTTTTCAGCACATTTATTCTATCGTCTGCGCAGTGCATCTGTCGATTCAACCCTAGCATTAAATTGGCTTGAAAAGCAATTGAAAAGCCAAGGCAGTAGCTTAGAGATTGCAACAGCTGATGAACATACCAGACAAGCAGCAGATGGTGTGACCATGGGAAATATTATCCGTGCTCTTAAAGCTATAGATGATGTTGATTGGACAGCATGGTTTGAAACAGTGAGTTGTGTCGATTCTATTTTGCGTAAAAATAGTGATTTTTCTGAAATTGATTCTCACTCACGCAATATTTATCGACAAGTCATTGAAAAAGTTTCACGCTTTTCGCTTCTTAGTGAGCTGGAAATTGCACATAAAGTTGTAGAAATGGCAAATTCCACTTCTAAAGATATGCCTCATCATTCTTGTGTGGGGTGGTATCTTGTTGATGATGGTCGTGGCATATTTGAAAAGGCTTGTGGATATATCCCGCCCTTTCTCATAAAATGGACACGCGCTTCCTGTTGCTCAAAATTGAGAGTCATCGCCATTCCTGTCTCTTTTCTGACGCTCGCTCTTTTGCTTGTAATTTACGCCCTTTTACAAATATCTGGCATGACACAATGGCTGTCTTTTTGCTTTACTGTATTGGCGCTTTTTCCTTCTATCGATGCTGCTTTTGCTTTATTTAACACTGTTGTTTCGTGGTTTGTCCCATCAAGACAACTCATTGGCTATGAATATAAAGAAGGTATTCCAAAACATGCACGGACAATGGTTGTTGTACCTACTTTGATGACATCACGCGATGATATTGATGAGCAAGTGCGCAATCTTGAAGTGCACTATCTTTCCAATCCTAAAGGTGCCATTCATTTTGCACTCATTACAGATTGGGTGGATGCTCCATTGAGAGAAACGCAAGATGATCTTGATTTATTGCACTATGCGCAAAAGAGTATTGATAAACTCAATAGTCGGTATCATCGTGATGAACTTCCTCTTTTTTTCCTTTTACATCGCCGACGCCTTTATAATGAAAGCGAAAAATGTTGGATGGGATGGGAACGAAAGCGAGGAAAACTTCATGAACTCAATCGACTCTTAAGAGGCGATAAAAACACAAGCTTTTATCCTCCCAATCCACATCTTCCTATGGATTGCCGTTTTGTTATGACGCTGGATTGTGATACACGTCTTACTCCAGAGAGCGTCGCGAAACTTGTTGGAAAGCTTAATCATCCACTCAATCATCCTGTTTTTGATCCACAAAGTGGAAAGGTTGTAAAGGGCTATAGCATTTTACAACCACGCATTATTCCTTCGCTTACAACAGGAAAAAAAACATCAATTCTCCAACGGGTTTTTTCTATCAACCGTGGCATTGATCCTTATGTTTTTGCTGTTTCTGATACTTATCAAGATCTTTTAGGAGAAGGCACCTTTATCGGTAAGGGTCTTTATAATATTGATGCATTTGAACAAGCGCTTGATGGCAAAATTAAAGAAAATACTATTCTTAGTCATGATCTCTTAGAAGGAGGTTATGCTCGTACTGCTCTGGTAAGTAGCATAGAAGTCATCGAAGATTATCCAACTGCTTATAATATTGATGTTATGCGTTATCATCGTTGGGTCCGCGGTGATTGGCAGCTTTTGCCTTATCTTTTTTCCCACCGTCAAATAAGTTCCGTGACGTGTTGGAAAATGCTGGATAATTTACGTCGTTCTCTCACTCCACTTATGTGGTTAATCGCATCACTTGCAGGATGGGCTTTTTTGTCTTTAAAGAGTGCAATCGTTTGGCAAATATTCTTGTTGGTTAGCTCCTTCATTTCACCCATTCTATGTGTATTAAAAACGCTTGTCTCATCCAATATAGATCATTCTTTGCGGGGACATTTTCAATTAATTTGGAACAAAACTGCTCTTACAAGCGCTGATATATTTCTTAAAACGACGTTTCTTGCTCATTCGGCGTATTTTATGACCGATGCGATTATTCGTACACTCTATCGTATGATGATTTCAAAACAGCATCTTCTTGAATGGAAAACTTCTGCCGCAACAAAATCAATGCCCAACAGTTTGCTTTTCTATGTTTTTACAATGGCACCAGCATCGCTTATTGGTGTCCTTACTATAGCACTCCCTCTTTTTTCTGATAGTTTTGCAAGCTTGATTGCTTTGCCTTTTGGGATAGCATGGTTTTTTTCACCCTTCATTGCTTGGATTGTGAGTCAACCTTCAACCTTTCAAGATAGCCTTCATCTTTCTTCAAAAGATGAAAAAAAACTCCGCTCTATTGCACGGCGGACATGGCTTTATTATGCAACTTTTGTCAATGCACAAAACAACTATTTGCCTCCCGATAATTTTCAAGAAGATCCTGAACCTCTTGTTGCTCAACGTACATCTCCTACGAATATTGGCGTTTATCTCCTTTCTATTATTGCAGCACGTGATTTTGGCTGGATTGGTTTTGAAGAGACTATTACCCGCATTGAATGTACATTACGCTCTCTTACAAAAATGGAAAAGTTCCGTGGTCATCTCTATAATTGGTATGAAACGGATACGCTCAGGCCTCTTTTACCTACTTATGTATCAACTGTTGATTCAGGAAATCTTGCTGGTCATTTGATAACACTCTCTTCTGCCTTAAGTGAATGGGCTGAAAAACCGCATCTTTTTTTTCAAATTGATCGAGAAGGCTTATCAGATGTTCTTACTATTCTTGAAGAAACTGTCAGAGAAATTCCAGATTATCAACCTAGGTTACGCTCTTTACGCCAAAAAATCGAAGAAAACATCACTCGTTTTCATGACTCTGTCTTCACTTTTGCAGAACAAGAAAATACGCTCCCTTCTCACATCATAGATCTTTCACTTGTAGCCCACGATATTGTGCGCTTAGTCGGTGAACTTGACCATGAAATTCAAACGATAGAATCTGCGCGTGCGCTTTCTTGGGCTAAATGCCTTATCGATACCTGTAACGCTTATCATCATGATGAGACTGCTCATTGTGATCCTGAAAAATTACATACAAAACTAAACAGACTGGCTATAGTGGCACGGCAAATAGCCTTTGATATGAAATTTGATTTTTTAGAACAGCCTAACCGGCATCTCTTATCTATTGGATATCGTGTTCAAGAAAACAAACTCGATGAAAATTGTTATGATCTACTTGCTTCAGAAGCACGTCTTGCAAGCTTTTTTTCCATCGCAAAAGGAGATATAAAACTTAAACATTGGTTTCGTCTTGGTCGACTCCTCGTCCCCATAGGTTGGAAAGGTGCGCTCCTATCATGGTCTGGATCGATGTTCGAATATCTGATGCCATCTCTCGTAATGCATGAACCTTTAGGATCTCTCCTAGATCAAACAAATCGATTGATTATTCGTTGTCAAATACAATATGCCCATAAACGGGAATTGCCATGGGGCATTTCAGAAGCCGCATTTAATGCTCGCGATCATTTAATGAATTACCAATACGCTCATTTTGGTGTTCCAAACCTCGGACTCCAACGTGGTCTTTCACGCAATGCTGTCATTGCTCCCTATGCCAGCCTTCTAGCGGCACAATATGCTCCTGCTTGCGCTGTCGCTAATTTAAAACGACTCCGTGATCTTGGAGCTTTAGGAACATATGGTTATTATGACTCTGTCGATTTTACCCCTTCACGCGTGAAAACAGGGGAAAAATACGCTGTTGTACGCAATTATTATGCGCACCATCATGGCATGTCGATCCTTGCTCTTAACAATGTTATTTTTCAAGGACGAATGCGTGATCGTTTTCACCGTGACCCCGTTATTGAAGCAACGCAACTGCTGTTACAGGAAAGAGCGCCTCATCTTATTCCTATTATTCATACCAAAGCTGTTAATCGTATGCGCAATAAGTCTCAAGCATTTGACGCTGCCCCTTTGCGCATTATTACAAATCCGTTGCTCAAACCACGAGCAACCTTACTCTTGTCTAATGGATTTTATTCTACCATGTTAACAGCGAATGGTTCTGGTTACAGCCGTTGGCACGATTATGCGATTACGCGCTTTATTCCTGATGCAACAGAAGATCAACAAGGTACTTTATTCTTCTTACGCGATACGCATAGTGGACGGTGGTGGTCTGTTACTGGTGAGCCAACACGTGTTATTGAAGAAGAAGCTGTCAGCATTTTTACAGATGAAAAGGCTGAATATACAAAAATGGTTGATGGTATAAAATCAACACTTGAATGTCTTATTACATCTGAAGGATGTGGCGAAGGTAGACGTATTCAACTGATGAATACGACAAATAAAGAGCGTCTCATTGAAGTGACTTCTTATGGTGAATTAGCGCTTGCCACAATGGGCACAGACCAAGCTCATCCTGTTTTTTCCCGTATGTTTATAGAGACAGAAATTGCTGAAGAAGGTAAAACAATTTTTGCCAAAAGGCGTAAACGCTCACCTAGTGATCCTGAAATATATGTTGCCCATTTTGTCTCCAGTACAACAGATACTCTCCGAGAGACAGAAGCTGAAACGGATCGCTCTCTGTTTATTGGGCGGGGGCGATCCATTCATCGGCCTGTTGCATTTGACCAAAATGCTCGTTTCAGTAACAGTCAAGGTTGCGTTCTTGATCCTGTTATGTCATTGCGATGCCGTATAAAAATTCCAGCCCATGAAAAAGCAGAACTTATTTTTTGGACTTTTGCTGCTCATACAAAAGAAGCGCTAAATAATCATATTAAACATTATCGACAACCTGATATGTTTCAAAAAGAACTTTCAATGGCATGGACGCGCTCACAAGTCGCACTGTATCAGAGCGGAACTGAGCTTAAAGAAGCTATTGTCTATCAAAAATATGCAACACCACTTATTTATCCAGAACGAACGTGGCGTCTTCCTTCTGAAATATTAGCAAAAACGCTAGGAAAACAGTCTGATCTTTGGCCCATGTCTATCTCAGGAGACAATCCACTCTGTCTTCTTAGGTTAAATAACGAGGGAAATATAACCGTACTGCGCGAGCTCCTTAAAGCACACGAATATTGGCGTATGCGTGGACTCATTGTTGATTTGGTCATTCTTAACGAACAAACATTTTCCTATATACAAAATACACAACGCGCTCTTGAGTGGGTCTGTGAATCTTATTATCACCACACGCAAAAAGCAGATGAACGCCAACATATTTTCATGCTTCGACGCGATCAAATGAGTGAACAGAGTTTTAAAACGCTTCTTGCATCAGCGCGCATCGTTCTTGATGCCCAAAATGGCTCTTTATCTGAACAACTTAAAAGACTTGATGAGAATAATTTTAATCTCACAATTCGTAAAAATTATCAAGAATCTTATGATCAATTAGATTTGCCAAGATATAACGAAGGAAAGCAATTTACAACACAAACTGAACAAAATCTTTTTTCTTCCATTGGTCTTATTAGTCAACAAAAATCCTCCTCTTTTCTCCCAAATGGAGAAGATCTAAGATATTGGAATGGTTATGGCGGTTTTAATCAGCACAATCATTATATAATACGTCTACATGGACGTACCACACCGCATCCGTGGATTAATGTCATTGCTAATCACAGATTTGGTTTTCATGTCTCTGCTGAAGGTGCAATTTTTACTTGGGTTAACAATAGCCGCGATTATCAACTAACTCCTTGGGCGAATGATCCAACGTCTAACCGGCCAGGAGAAGCTCTTTATCTGGTTGATCGCCAGTCTTTAAAACGTTTTTCACCCGTTTCTGCTGTAGAATGTGATGAAAATATTGTCTATGAAGCTTGTCATGGTTTTGGATTTTCAACTTTTAAATCGACACATTCAGAAATTGCGTTAGAACTGACTCATACAGTCGATCCCGAAAAACCTATTCGCTTTTCACGTCTTACCCTCACGAATGAAGGGGAAAAGCCACGTAGTTTACGCCTTTATAATTATGTTGAATGGGTTTTAGGAAATGTCCGTACAAAATATGCCCCTTTTATTGTTTCCTCTTATGAGGCCAGATGGGGTGCACATTTTATTCAAAATCCCTATAACATCGAGAAATCTCAACAAGTTACATTTTTATCAGCATCCGAAATGCCAACCAGCACCACGACCAATCGCGCTGAATTTATTGGTGCAATGGGAACCGTAACGCATCCAACTGCGATCCGTAAAGCCGATGCTCTTTCGAATACCATTGAAGCAGGATGTGATCCTTGTTCAGCATTCGCCTATGATATTGATCTTCAACCAGGGCAAACAAAAGAAATCATCTTCTATCTTGGCAGTGCTGAAAACAGACAAGAAGCTGAAAAATTACTCAATCAAGTGCGTGCAAGTGATTTTGAAATTCTGCTCACAAAACAAAAACAGCAATGGAGTGATTTTGTTTCTCCTTTCCAAGTCAAAACACCTGACGCTTCTTTTAATCTTATGGTCAACCATTGGCTTCCTTATCAAATCTACGCATGCCGCATCATGGCACGCGCAGGCTTTTATCAAGCGAGTGGTGCATTTGGTTTTCGTGATCAGTTACAAGATAGCTTGTCTTTGTTATTGCTGGAACCACAATTAGCACGTGAACAATTGTTAAATGCAGCAGCGCACCAATTTCTTGAAGGTGATGTGCAACATTGGTGGTTGCCTGACACAAATGCTGGTGTTCGTACGCGTATTTCTGATGATATCGTTTGGTTTGCATATGCAACAGCTCTTTATGTTAATACCACTGGCGATGATGACTTTCTTGATACGCTCATTCCTTTTATTGAAGGTGATGTTCTCAAAAGTGAGCAACAGGATGCTTATTTTCAACCTATCCAATCCTCAAAGGGTGCAACAGTTTATGAACATTGTGCTTTAGCTTTAGACCTTGCCATTAAACGCTGCGGACCACATGGTCTCCCTCTTATTTTAGGTGGGGATTGGAATGATGGCATGAATTTGGTAGGTGTGGAAGGAAAAGGCGAAAGCATTTGGTTAGGATGGTTTCTTGGGTACACATTACAAGCTTTTATCTCTTTAGCAAAAAAACGTGGTGACAATAGCCATATGCAAATATGGAGTACGTACCTTGAACATTTAACAAAATCCCTAGAAGAAAACGGTTGGGATGGTGCTTGGTATCGACGTGGTTATTTTGATGATGGAAGACCTCTTGGCTCTAAAATCAATGATGAATGTCAAATCGATACCATTGCTCAATCTTGGGCTGTCATTTCTCAAATGGCATCGCCTGAACGTCAAAAACAAGCGATGAAATCAATGTTGGAACATCTCTATGATAAAAAAGGCGGACTCATTCGCCTTTTTTGGCCACCGTTTGATAAAAGTACACTCGAGCCTGGTTATATAAAAGGTTATCCTCCAGGAATCCGAGAAAATGGTGGTCAATACACGCATGGTGCCATTTGGAGTATTTTTGCGTTGGCTGAAATGGAACAAAACGATAAAGCTTATGCTTTATTTTCTATGATAAACCCAATTACTCATGGACAAGATCCTGAAATTTATCGTGTTGAACCTTATGTGATGTCCGCAGATATTTATTCTGTTGAACCACGGTGTGGTCAAGGCGGTTGGACTTGGTATACAGGTTCAGCCGGTTGGTTTTACCGCGCCGCAACACAAGCTATTCTTGGAATACAGCGTCAGGGAGATCTGTTGTTTTTACAACCACATTTACCCTCTATTTGGCCAAAATATGAAGCAACAATGAAGTTTTATGATGCCGTTTATAGCATTAAAGTAAAATGGGGACCTAAAAATATGCTCCATGTTAATGGCAAAGAATATACCGAAGTTCATACAGGGATAAAGTTACAAAAAACAGGTCAGCATGAAATTATACGTATTGTCAAATCTTAGAGATGAAAGATGAAAAAAGAGAGAAGACTTTTTATTCTTGCTCAAAACTGTATAGTTGCTATATTGCACCGCCTATATTAGCCGTGTTGGTGCATAATATTTTAGATTTTATGAAACTGAAAGAAAAAGGTTATGAATCATCCGGATATTGCTAGACGTGTTTACAATCACACTTGGAAACTTGATCCCATTATTCGCTCACTTCTTGATACGGATTTTTATAAGCTTCTTATGGTGCAGATGATTTGGGGGTTATATCCTAATGTTAATGTTACTTTTTCCCTCATAAATCGCTCTAAAACAATACGTCTTGCCGATGATATTGATGAGAGTGAATTACGTGCTCAACTTGATCATGCTCTTAGTTTGCGCTTTACAAAAAAAGAAATGATCTGGCTTGCTGGTAATACATTTTATGGACGCAAACAAATTTTTGAACCGGATTTTCTTCAGTGGCTTGAGAGTTTTCAACTCCCAGAATATGAACTAACCCGTAAAGATGGCCAGTATATTCTTCATTTTTATGGTTCGTGGGCTCATAGCTCTATGTGGGAAATTCCAGCCCTTGCTATTATAAGTGAATTACGTTCACGTGCTGCTCTCAAAAAACTAGATCGTTTTGCTCTTGATGTACTTTATGCGCGTGCTAAAGCAAAAATGTGGAGTAAAGTTGAACGTCTCAAAAAATTGCCTGATATTAAAATATCTGACTTTGGGACAAGGCGCCGCCATTCTTTTTTATGGCAGCGCTGGTGTGTGGAAGCATTAAAAGAAGGCATTGGTAATTCTTTTACTGGAACTTCTAATGTTCTTCTTGCCATGGATACGGATTTAGAAGCTCTTGGAACCAATGCACACGAATTGCCCATGGTTATTGCGGCTCTCAGCAACAACGATGATGAATTACGCAGAGCTCCATATCAAGTCTTGCAAGATTGGAACCGTTATTATGGTGGAAATCTTCTCATTGTTTTACCTGATACCTTTGGTACAGAAGCATTTTTACGCAATGCACCAGATTGGGTCGCTGATTGGACGGGTTTCAGACCCGATAGTGCGCCCCCTATTGAAGGTGGCGAGCGCATTATTCAATGGTGGAAAGAAAAAGGAAAAGATCCACGCAAAAAACTTTTAATTTTTTCTGATGCTCTTGATGTCAATACAATTGAAAAAACCTATCATCATTTCCATGGTAGAGTGCGCATGAGTTTTGGATGGGGCACGGATCTTACCAATGATTTTACAGGCTGTGCACCTCAGGAAATCGAAACTCTTGATGCTCTTTCCCTTGTTTGTAAAGCCACACATGCCAATGGTCGACCAGCCGTAAAACTTTCAGATAATCCTGAAAAAACGATTGGTGATCCAAAAGAAGTACAACGTTATCTCAATTTTTTTGGTAATAAAAAGAGAATTGCTAGACCTATAAAGACATAGTTCCGGTTCTTTAAAACAAGTGTATTGAATCATCATATTGTTTATAAGATTGATTTTTATCCTGCCCTAAGAATGAGGGTTCTTAACCTTTGCTGGTCTGTAAATAGTTTGGCTGTTTTTTGAGCAGATTCTACTTGGTCTACCACGCATACGCTTCACTTACATAAGGATCGATAAATAAGACTTAAAAATATTCACTACGCATTAAAAAATACTTAACGTGCTGGGCAGTTTAACCAAGGAGGCTTTCTTATATCATTGTCATAAATAACGGTGTTATACGGCATAACAAGATACTATCATTTTGCATGTTGAATGAGCGTGCGCGAATATCATAAGTTTCTCTCATTTCAACCCTGTTAAATAAAGCACATTCGTCTCCTTACATATATGAAGGTTTTCAAGTTTTAAGGGCTATTGTTGTAATTTGACAGTAGGTTTGGTACTAAGTGGGAAGAGGTGGGATTAAGTATGAATACGTGGTAATTTGTTGTTTTTATGTACAATTGTTACCATTAAATGTGCGTTTTATCAAAATAGATTTTGACACCTCAAATTACAAAAATTACCGAAAATTAGAAAAAAGTGCGTTTCCATAGTAAAAATGAGAAAAGGTTTTGCAAACCCTTTGAGAACATCTTTAAACTCTTTGAAAAAAAATAAATTGGTACAAAATCTAGTGTCAAAATATACAAAACAAGATGACAAGCTACAATTGTAACATTAGGAATTACTAAGGCAACATTGGAGGATGACAAATAGCATGGTGACTGTCGGTGTGCATTTTTCAAGGCAAGGATGATGGTGCTCAAATAGACTTTATACATTTTACAGGAGATTTTACTTTATCCATGAATGGTCTGCTACCATGAAATGAGTAAAGCGTTGAGAAATGTTTCATTAAAATAAATGTGTAAATAACATGTTTTAGGAGCCCTTTTGTTTTACGTGAGGAGCATGACCTCATTAAAAAACAGAGAATGCAATAATATTTTTATTTCGAATAAGCTTTATACAAAGACAGAGAATTTATTTATTCGCATATTATAATAAGAATGCGTGTATGCATAAAACCATTTGAAAAACTCTGTTGTTTCTTATGAATTATTCTTAAGCTAAGAACAGATGTAACATTAAAGATTGATATAATAGACCGTCTGCTTAACTGTATAAGTATAAAAATGATGGTGTTTAGTAAGCTTTGTACTATATCCTCATTAAGAGATATAAAAACAAACGAAATGTCTTTTTAGAAAGAAGTGGCTATCATATCAATGACTTTTCAATGATGTATATATAGAGATTCATACAAACATGCCTTACAAAAAGAATGACTCTCTTCCATGAATGTGGTTTATCATTGTTTACCAAGTGAGAACATTTTGAGTGTTCGTAAACAGTCTTCTTTGTTCATAAAAATTATTTCACAAACATATTATTAATTAATTGCTTTCAAAAAGCTCGCTATTTCATATGCATTTTGGATATGGAGAGCTTATAATCACAACTTAAAAGTCCGCATAGTTTTTACAAATAAGTCGAAGCTAAAAAGAGTATCTCATAAAGCCTTTTTTATCATTATGAAGATGGACGTGTTCCAATATAAACGGCAATCAGCAATAATATAACCGCAATAAGTAAGGAAATCCATAAAGGAGGGTGTACCATTACGAAAAAAGATAAAAATCCTCCTGTCATACTCATCATTGCAACAACTTTAACAAATGGAGAGATTGCTTTTTTTTCTTCCCATCGCTTAATAGGAGGACCAAAAATACGATGATTATTCAACCATTGATGAAAACGTGGAGAAGAATGCGTAAAACACCATGAGGCAACCAACAAAAAAGGCACGGTTGGCATAATAGGTAATACTACACCGATAATACCTAATATAACCATTATCCACCCTGCTATATAATAGCAGATACGTAAAGGGTGCGATATCTTAAAATCTTTTTTCATTTTCTCGTACTATTTTCCTCTACGCAAAATCCTATACAAAAACATTGTATCTGTTTTTTTGTTTACATGTCTGAGTGAACAATTACACTCTACCCCTTCATGCGTAAGCGTCTTTTCTGTTATAAGTTCCTTGAAAATATCGAATAGCTTACGCAATATGATAATTATTTTAAATGATTTCAAGAAAAGAGAAGAGATTTTAGAAAAACAAAAAAATAAAAAGGCTGCAGAAAAAATCAATGCAGCCTCTTAATTAAGAATGCAGCATTGGGGGGGGGAGAAAATGTACTGCATTCACCTGCTAGATATTAGGAGGAAAAATAACCTAGCACCCCGAACTCTAATTAAAATAAAGATGAGAAACAATATATAAAAATGCATGGCTGATATGCATGAATTTTAACATTTTCAAGTTTCTTGAACTGTGCTTCGACGAAAGAAAATCATCATGAAAATAGCCATAAAAATCAACGTCAAGATCAACACAATTGTAGAAGCAGAATCAGAGCCGATAAATAAGCTGAGATAAATCCCTAAAAAACCAGAAAAAGCTGCAACAAGTATCGCGATCATTAACATAAAAGAAAACCGCTTTGTAACAAGATAGGCAATTGCTCCTGGTGCTATCAGTAAAGAAATAACGAGCACGATACCTACAGCTTTCAAAGCCGCAACAATTGTAAGAGAAATCATCGTTAGAAGGGTATAGTGGAGTAGAGATATTGGTAACCCCATTGCACGTCCTTGAACTGTGTCAAAAATATACAGCATAAAGTCACGCCATTTTGCTGCTAAAATAAAAGTGACAATAGCAGAAATGATCGCCGTCTGCGTTATGTCAAGCCAATTAACACCCAAGAGATTACCAAATAGAATATGATTCAAATCTAAGCTACTATAAATAGACGTGGCTAAAACAAGCCCCAAGCCAAACATCGAAGAAAAGACCACACCCATTACCGTGTCTTGTTTGATACGGCTATTGCTCCCTAAAAAACCCGTTAATAGTGCACACACCATTCCTGCAACAAAAGCACCGCAAGTAATCAAAGTCATTGTAATATTCTCTGGACGCATATGCTGAAACCAAGCAAATGGCAAAGAAGTTAAAAATGCGATTACCCATGGTGTTGTCATATAACCAACAACAACACCTGGAAAAACTGCATGAGAAATAGCATCGCCTAACAGCGCCCATCCTTTCAAAATAAGAAAACAGGAAAGCATTGCCATGGGAATAGAAAGAATCATGACAATAAGCATACCCTTAAGCATAAAAGAAAACTGAAACGGAAGCAGTAATTGATCAATCATGATAATATTACACCCTTTTTTGCCGCATTTATGCGTAAGCGCGCAGCAATATACCCATGTTTAGGAGCAAAAATAAAAGCCAAAACAAATAAAGATGCTTGAAAAAGCACAACAACCCCACCTGTTTGTGCATTTAAAAAATAACTCACATAAACACCCAAGACACTTGTGAATGTTCCAATTACAACTGCAATAACCAAGATGTTCACGAAACGATCACTTAAAAGATAGGCTGTTGCTCCAGGTGTCACAACAAGACAAATGACTAAGAACGCTCCAACGGTTTGCATAGCAGCAACAGTACAAGCGGCAAGCAATGTGAAAAAGAGAATCTTTAAAAACTTTACGTTTAATCCAATGGCATGCGCATGCGTTTCATCAAATAACGAAACAAGAAGATCTTTCCATTTCAAAAGCAATATAAGCAATGAAACAAAGCCAATAAAAGCCAATTGTAGAATATCTGATGAACTGACGGCTAATATATTTCCCAAAACAATCGTATCAATATTAACAGCCATTGGTTTTAATGATTTGAGAAACAGCCCAAAGGCAAAAAAGGAAGAAAAAATGAGCCCAATAATGGTATCTTCTTTAAGCTTTGTCCGGTGGTTAAAAAAGAGCATTGCTGCTGCTGCAAGACCACCGGAAAAAAAAGCACCGAGTGAAAAAGGTAACCCTAAAAGGTAAGCTCCTGCTACACCAGGAACAATCGAATGGGAAAGTGCATCACCAATCAATGACCAACCTTTTAACATCAAAAAAGCCGAAAGAAAGGCACAAACACACCCAACCAACCCAGAAACCCACATTGCATTCACCATATATTGATAGCTCAGTGGCTCAAGCAACCAAGAAATCATGCAACGTGCTCCACTCTTTCAATATCTTCACAAACTGCAGACTGCTTTCTTCCCATGAAAACATCATTTTTTTTTGTACTTTGAAGATCAAAAATATGGTGGTGTAAAGATCCTCCAAAAGTTTTCTCCAAATTTTCCTTTGTAAAGATTTTTTCTGTTAACCCGGAAGCTAAAACGGTCCCTTTTATTAAAACTGTATGATCACAAAATTCGCGAACAGAACCCAAATTGTGCGTTGAAACCAAGATTACTGCTCCTTCTTTACGAAGATCTTGTAACAAAGCAATGATTTTATCTTCTGTTGTAACGTCAACCCCTGTAAACGGCTCATCTAATAAAATCGCTTTTGCTTTCTGTGCAAGAGCGCGCGCTAGGAAAACACGCTTTTTTTGTCCACCAGAAAGTTCTCCAATTTGGCGCTTGGCAAAAGCCAACATATCAACGCGTTCTAAGGCAATACGAACGGCTTCATAATCTTGTGTACGGGCATAGCGAAAGAAATTCATATGACCGTACCGCCCCATCAATACAACATCTTCAACCAAGACAGGAAAATTCCAATCAACATCTTCACTTTGAGGAACATAAGCAATAAGATTTTTTTTCAAAGCTATATCAACGGGCAAATCAAACATGCGAATTTTTCCCTTTGAGGGGCGTACAAACCCCATAATCGCTTTAAATAATGTTGACTTACCGGATCCATTAACTCCAACCAATGCCGTAATAGAACCCTTTGGACTTTCAAAATTCACTTCGCGTAAAGCTGTATGTCCATTACGATACGTTACCGTTACTCCTTGGGCAAATATTCCACATTCCGTCATTGGCTTTTTACTCCCTCTAATAAAGCATTGCTAATACGCCCACTCGTGACACGTAATAAATCAATATAAGTGGGTACTTCACCATTTTTCTCACTTAAAGAATCAACATAAAGAACACCACCGTATTTAGCCCCTGTTTCTCTGGCAACTTGCTTAGCAGGAGCAGGGGAAATAGTGCTTTCAGAAAAAACAGCATGAATATTGTATTTTCGAACCATATCAATAACATGCTTGACCTGCTGTGGTGTTCCTTGTTGGTCAGCATTGATGGGCCATAAATAAAGTTCTTTTAGATCAAAATCACGCGCCAAATAGCTAAAAGCCCCCTCACTGGTCACAAGCCAACGTTTATCTTGCGGTACGGCTTCTAATTCAGCCCTAATTGGATCAATCGTTGCACGAATTTTCTGTTTATAAATTTCAGCGTTCTCTTTATAAATAGCAGCATGTTCAGGATCATATTTTACAAAAGCATCGCGAATATTATCAACGTAAATCAAAGCAGAGGTTGGTGACATCCACGCATGAGGATTGGGTTTACCGCTAAAGGGGCCATCACCAATTTTAATGGGTACAACACCTTTTGAAACAACAACACTTGGAACATCCTTGATATTTTGAAAAAACTTTTCAAACCAAAGCTCTAACTCTAATCCATTCCACAATACAAGGTTCGCTCCCTGAGCACGCATAAGATCGCGTGGGGTGGGTTGATATTCATGAATTTCCGCACCTGGTTTTGTAATGGATTCAACATCAGCGGCATCACCTGCTACATTGCGTGCCATATCAGCAATGATAGTGAATGTCGTAACAGCTTTAAATTTACCAGCACACAAAGCAAAATTGGGTGTGAAAAAAATAACACTTCCAAAAACTATGCTGAAAAACGTTCTTACGTTCATTGGTTTTCTCTTTCCTTTACATGCCTTCTTTTTATTGCAAATAATTTGCATTACCATTTAGCAATAGCAGTTATCTTTTACATTTGCAATGAAGGATTAAGAGAAAAAATAACTTTTCAAGATGTTTAAAAATAGTTTTTTCATATTGAAAAAATTGATGATTTAGGCAGCTTGTTTTGGTAAGGAGGTCCACTTTCAAGAAGCTCTATAGCTCTTGAATGCCAAGCAAAAAGGGAGCACTCAAAAATGCTCCCACTTCATGTAAAATATATCATAAAAAATGAGAATACTCAGTTGCGCAAATATGCACCTGTCATTTTGGTAACATTATCCACGATCTTTAAGGCAAGCTTTTCTAAATCTTCATCTGTTAGAGTCCGCTCTATGGGCTGAATAGTTACTTCAATCGCAACAGATTTTTTATCTTCACCAAAGCTTAAATCTTCAAAAATATCAAAAACCTGTACAGAATGAATAAGTTTTTTATCGGCTCCACTTGCCGCACGAATAATAAGAGAAGAGGCAACAGTTTTATCCGCTATAAAGGCAAAATCACGCCGCACCATTTGCAAAGGTGAGAGTTTCAAAGGAGGACGGCTTTTGGTCGTTTTTTTCTTTGATTCTGGAATTCGGTCTAGAAAAATTTCAAAGCCGCATAAAGGGCCACTGACATCTAATTTTTCTAATGTAGCAGGATGAAAAACACCAAAAAAACCAAGAATAACCTTTGATCCAAGTTTTATGACACCTGAACGACCAGGATGATACCAATCGGGCGCTCCAACTTCAATCTGCACTTTCCCAACATCTATATTGCATGCCTCTAAAATAGCTAAAGCATCTGCTTTGGCATCAAAAACATCAACGACGGCTGCATTTCCATTCCAAAAACGCCCAGCCCCTTTAAATTGCTCTGTTCCACGACGAATCCCACTAACAACACGGTATTGTTTATCAGGGGTATCGCCCTCATAAATACTGGAAACTTCAAACAAAGCAAGATCGGAAAAACCACGATCAGCATTTCTCTGTGCCGCCATAATCAAACCAGGTAAAAGGGAAGGACGCATCATTGACATATCAGCAGCAATAGGATTAACCAATTTAAGCTCTTCTTGACCTCCTCCAAAAGCAAGAGCTTGATTTTCAGAAATAAAAGACCATGTTACCGCTTCTTTCATACCACGTTGCACTAAAGCCAAACGTGCAGCACGTGAGCGAATTTGTGCGCATGTTAAAGTTTGATCTTTTCCTTCTGTGAAGTTGTCCAAAGGAATAGGTTTAATTTTATCTAACCCATAAATCCTCATGACCTCTTCCACCAAATCGGCTTTACCCATAATATCAGGGCGCCATGATGGTACTTTTACCGTAACGACATCTCCTTTTCCTTCAACGAAAAATCCAAGTTTTGTTAAAATAGAGATGACTTTTTCAGGCTCTATTTCCAAATTTGTTAAACGTTTAATTTCAGAAAAAGGAAAAACGATCTGTTTGATTTCTTGTTGCTGATAGCCAGCGATCCTTTTCTTAGATGCTTCACCACCACAAAGACTTAAGACCAATTCTGTTGCAATCTCAAGCCCTGTTTCCATAAAAGCCGGATCAACACCTCTTTCAAATCGATAACGCGCATCACTGATAAGACCTAACGCTCTTCCTGTTTGTGCAATGCTTTTCGCATCCCAAAGCGCCGATTCAATAATAACACGATGTGTTGTTTCATCACAACTCGTTCTTTCACCGCCCATGATACCGGCAATCGAAACAATCCCATCGTCATCTGCAATGACACAATTCTTAGCGCCCAAACGATAGATTTTTTCGTTCAGTGCTTGAAGCTGTTCTCCTTCACGAGCACAACGTACACACAAATTACCTTTAATTTTATCAGCATCAAAAACATGGAGTGGACGACCAAGGTCAAAACTGATGTAGTTGGTCATATCAACAAGCGCATTAATCGGTCTCAAACCAATTGCATTCAAACGCTGTTGCATCCACTGTGGCGATGCACCATTTTGAACATTGCGAACTTCACGCCAAGCAAAACCTAAACATAATGATGAATCTTGTGAAAAATCTAATGAAACATCGAGAGGTGTTTCAAAGGAAGGTTCAAATTTTGACAAGGATAATTCTTTTAATTTTCCCATTCCGGCGGCAGCAAGATCACGTGCAATACCACGAACACCTGTACAATCAGAGCGATTAGGGGTCAAACCAATATCAATAATCGGATCATCTAAACCAGCATAAGCTGCAAATGAATCTCCAATAGGTGCATCTTCTGGAAGTTCGATAATCCCGTCATGTTCATTTGATAATTCAAGCTCCGCTTGCGAACACATCATCCCAAAACTTTCAACACCGCGTATTTTTCCTACAGATAATGTCACATCGAGTCCTGGAATATAAGTACCTGGTAGTGCCAGAACACCAATAAGACCTGCACACGCATTTGGTGCTCCACAGACAACTTGAACAGGTGTAGAAGTTCCTGTATCGACGGACAGAATCTGGAGTTTATCTGCATCAGGATGTTTTATTGCTGTTAAAACTTTTGCAATCACAAAACCTTTTAAAGAAGACCGATCATCAACGTAATCAACCTCAAGACCTATAGCTGTTAGTTTCTCACAAATTTCATCCAAAGATGCATTTGTCTCTAAGTGATCTTTTAACCACGACAATGTAAATTTCATTTTAAAACCTCACATGAAAGCGATGACTAAGATCACACATTTCTATTAGGAAAAAAAGCAGGCATATCAAAGCAACGAAAGCCATAATGGTCTAACCAACGCAGATCGGCATCAAAAAAAGCTCGTAAATCAGGCATACCGTATTTCAACATGGCAATACGATCAATGCCCATTCCCCAAGCAAAGCCTTGATATTCATCGGGGTCTAAACCAACATTTTTCAATACATGAGGATGCACCATTCCGCATCCTAAAATTTCCAACCAATCCTGTCCTTCTCCGAACTTTACTTCTGAACCAGAACGATCACATTGAATATCCACTTCCATAGATGGTTCGGTAAAAGGAAAAAAAGAGGGACGAAAACGCATTTTTACAGAGGGAACTTCAAAAAATTCTTTACAAAAGGTTTCATGTAACCACATCATATGGGCAATGGTGGAGGTTTTATCAATGACAAGACCTTCTACTTGATGGAACATGGGCGAATGCGTCGCATCCGAATCCATGCGGTAAGTTTTTCCAGGAATAATGATCCGGATCGGTGCTTTTTGTTTTTCTAGTGTGCGAATTTGTACAGGTGATGTATGGGTCCGCAATAATTTTCGTTCTCCCATTTTATCGACATCAAAAAAGAAGGTATCATGCATTTCTCGTGCTGGATGCCCTTCAGGAAAATTCAATGCCGTAAAATTATAATAATCTGTTTCAATATCAGGCCCCTCTGCAAGAGAAAAACCCAACTTCGTATAAATGGCAATAATTTCCTCAATCACCTGTGAGATAGGATGAATGCGTCCCCGTTCTATAGGTGAAGAGCGAACAGGCAAGGTAACATCAACTGTTTCACGAGAAAGCCGAGCATCCATTGCCTGTCTTTTCAGAATATCACGCTTTTGTGCCCATAATTCTAAAATACGATTTTTTAATCCATTAAGAACTGGTCCAACTTTATGACGCTCGCCAGCATCCATTTTTCCTAATTCTTTTAATTTTTCAGAGATACTACCTTTTTTACCCAATGCTGCAATACGCACTTCCTCAAGTGCTTGTTCATCACCTGCTGCCTCTAAGGCTAAACAAATTTCTTGTTCCAGACGCTCAATATCATTCATATTTTTGCCTATTTTTTAATAAAGAAAAACCCGCACTCGCAATAGCCAGCACGGGACCTCGAATAAATGAATGCTTTAAGAGAACACGACTGGCTTATTTGACAGCGCCTTCGAAAGCATTAGGTGTCGTATCTTTTAAATATTCCAAAGCCTTTTTTGCCGAGGCAATTAAAGCAGAAAATGCTTCTGCTTCGTGGATTGCTATATCTGAAAGAACCTTACGATCAACTTCAATACCGGCTTTTGATAAGCCATCAATAAAACGTCCATAAGTTAAACCTTCTGCGCGAACAGCCGCATTAATTCTCTGAATCCACAAAGCACGGAAAGTACGTTTTCTATTTTTGCGATCACGATAAGCGTATTGCTTTGAACGATCAACTGCTGCTTTAGCTGCACGAATGGTATTTTTACGACGACCGTAAAAACCCTCAGCCTGTTTAAGAACTTTTTTGTGCTTAGCGTGTGCTGTCACACCTCTTTTCACACGTGCCATATTATAATCTCCTCAAAATCAAAAGCGTAAGCTTTAAATACCATTCGGCAAATAATGCTGAATGACTTTTTTAGCATCCTGTTCACACAAAACCATTGTTCCACGTGCATCGCGAATAAATTTATTCGAACGCTTAATCATGCCGTGGCGCTTACCGGCAGCTGCTACTTTAATTTTGCCTGACGCAGTGATTTTAAACCGCTTTTTAGCGGATGATTTGGTCTTCATCTTGGGCATTTTGCTACTCCATACATTAATTTATTCAATCAAACATCTTATTCACTCAAGCGGACCAACGCTTGAACAAGCATTTAAACAGCCACGGCATGCCCTGCCGGGCGGTCCTAATAGTGTTTCCATAAGCTAGTATACACAAAATAGCAAGACCGTATTACAAAAAAATCGGCGCTCCATTGCCTTGAAGCTCAACTAAAGGTGCCGGAATAGCATTTGTTTTGATGGCTGCTTTACATAAATCGGCAATAATGCATTGCCCACATTGTACTTTACGTGCTTGGCAAATATAGCGTCCATGTAAAATCAGCCAATGATGCGCATCACGAAGATAATGGATTGGTATAATCTTTAATAATTTTTTCTCAACAATCTCTGGTGTTTTGCCAGGTGCTAAACCAAGACGGTTGCTTAAGCGAAAAATATGTGTATCTACTGCCAATGTAGGCTGACCAAAAGCAACATTCAAAATAACATTAGCCGTTTTGCGCCCCACTCCAGGAAGGGCCATAAGTGCTTCACGCGTATCAGGTACTTGACCGCCATAACAATCAATTAAGCACTTACAAAGTGCATAAACATTGCGTGCTTTTGCTCGCCAAAGACCAATTGAACGGATATGATGTGCTATTTCTTCTTCTCCTAATGCGACCATTTTTTCCGGTTGATCAGCAAGGCGAAATAATTCTTTTGTCGCTTTATTAACGCTTACATCTGTCGCTTGAGCCGAAAGCACAACGGCAACCAAAAGTGTAAAAATATTTGTATAGATAAGATCACTCTTAGGCGCTGGGCGCTGCACAGAAAAACGGCAAAATATTTCTGCAATTTCATTTTCATTATATAATATACCAGATAAATTTCGCACTTTTGACAATTTTATGGTACGTTGAGGCATTGAACT
Source organism: Bartonella sp. CM120XJJH (assembly GCF_042194715.1). Taxonomy (NCBI): domain Bacteria; kingdom Pseudomonadati; phylum Pseudomonadota; class Alphaproteobacteria; order Hyphomicrobiales; family Bartonellaceae; genus Bartonella; species Bartonella sp. CM120XJJH. The sequence goes on from NZ_JBHINE010000001.1 coordinate 180,386, forward strand.
CTCTTATCTCTTGAAGTTATCATTTATGCTCGCCATATGAGAGGAATGCAGCGAACGCTTTTATAGAGTTTGGTCAAGTAAAGCCGTTTTAAAGAGGATACTCATGAATGACACATGTGACACCTTTCTCCAATCCCTTTCTTTTAGGGTTTGAAACCGTAGAAAAAATATTGCAACGTATCGGTAAAGCTGATGAAGCTTACCCAGCCTATAACATTGAACGTTTACATAAAAATGATGACGCAAATCATATCCGGATAACTTTGGCTGTTGCAGGATTTAAGGTTAACCATCTTAATATTTTGCTCGATGATAATCAATTGGTTATTCATGGTAAACAAACAGACAACCAAAATCATCAATATTTATATCGTGGTATAGCTGCGCGACAATTCCAGCGAACCTTTGTTCTCGCGGAAGGGATGCATGTTACAAATGCAGAGTTGAAAAATGGTCTTTTATCAATTAATCTGTATCAACCAAAATTAAAAAAAGAAATAAAACAGATTCCAATTAAAGTCAGTAGTGGTGTGTCATAAAAGTTAAGGCGTAAAGGAACAGTGAAATGGGAGAACATAAACAAAACTTGTCGTTTCAGAACACGTCCCACTCTGATGCGGGACAGATTGCCTATTTAAAAAAAGTTTGTACAGATGATTTGGCTAAAAACTTTCCAGATCTTCCACCAATGACTCCAGGCATTACGATATGGGCTCTCTTTGGTGAAACAGGTTATCCTCTCATTTTATCCGATGAGCGTTCTATTGCCCTTGCTGGAGCCAATGAGCATGAACTACAAATTGTAACTCTGCACTAGATTACCTTACGACAAAAAGTTGTACTCTTTGTAAATTCTATCTGTTTTTTCGTAAAGGGTGTAATGTGAGTTATAATGAGATAAGTATTGACTTATATTCATAATTAATTTTTTACAACTGGAATGAGAGTCCCGAAAATCATAAGGTTCTCTCATTTTAGATCCTCTTATATTAAAACAATTAAAGTCACTTGCTTGTATGTCATAAGCAGGAAGAGCTGTGTGGATAAACACACTTGAAGAAAGGAATAAAAATATCTCGTGTGAATTGTCTTAATTACCAAGGACGTTCACAATATTGGGGGTGAAAAAATGTATAATGGTGTCCGTTTGCTTCTTCATAAGTGTGAAGATGCCCTCCATAGATTTATATTATTCACGGGGACTTTTATACCATTCATAGGCGCTATCGTGAAATGAGCTCGAGCGCATTGAAAGATGTTGCTTTAAAATGAGCCATAAAATGAGTATATGAAGGATGTACCAGTGTATTTTGTTTGGGGTATTCTGGTCTTCCTGAGAGGAGTAACTTCATTGAAGAGTGTAAAAACAAAAGCATGAGATAATGCGTCATCATTATTTAAAAGATATTGCTATGAATGCTTTTGAAAGGTGTAAAGCTGAATTGTAAGGAGATGATAGATTTTTACCATGATGCCTTATATTCTTTCCAAATGAGGCTGTCTTCTTGTTTCAGAAATTACGCAAACAGATAGATGCAATATACTTACCAAATCTTGCATACAAAAATATGGAACAGTTCGTGCCACACTGAAGCGTTTTGATATTTGTCTCAAACGTGGAATTGCACAGGGATTAGATGTTGATTAACAGGTAATAAAAACAAAGGCCTTATGAAAAAGTTTATGCAGAGTTTTTAATTTTGTGCTTCAAATGCCTCAGTACAAGGTATTTTTCTCTTTTGAATATTAAAGCTCTTGTTTTTATAATGAAGTTACAGCACAACAAGCAAAATGGAATTATTTGAGGGGAAAAAAATAATGCCTTCTTACCGTTCAAGAATATCGACCCACGGGCGTAATATGGCAGGAGCCCGCGGACTTTGGCGTGCAACAGGGATGAAAGATACTGATTTTGGTAAACCCATTATTGCGATTGCGAATTCTTTTACACAATTTGTACCAGGACATGTCCATTTAAAAGATCTTGGGCAATTAGTCGCACAACAGATAGCAGTTGTCGGTGGTGTTGCGAAAGAATTTAATACCATTGCTGTAGATGATGGAATCGCGATGGGGCACGATGGAATGCTTTATTCTTTGCCCTCACGTGAAATTATTGCTGATTCTGTAGAGTACATGGTTAATGCACATTGTGCGGATGCACTTGTCTGTATTTCTAATTGTGACAAAATTACGCCTGGTATGTTAATGGCTGCTTTACGGTTGAATATTCCGACAATCTTTGTTTCAGGCGGTCCTATGGAAGCAGGTAAGATTAAATGGAAGGATCAAGATCTAAGGGTTGATTTGGTCGATGCCATGGTTGCAGCAGCTTCAGAACAAAATTCAGAAGAAGAGGTTGCTGAAATGGAGCGTGCTGCTTGTCCTACATGTGGTTCTTGTTCAGGAATGTTTACGGCCAACTCCATGAATTGCTTAACGGAAGCATTGGGGCTTTCGCTTCCCGGAAATGGATCAATGTTAGCAACACATGCAGATCGACGGATGCTTTTTGAAGAAGCTGGAAGACAGATTGTTGCATTGGTTAAACGTTATTATGAACAAGATGATGAAACAGTTTTGCCGCGCTCTATTGCTTCACGCAAGGCTTTTGAAAATGCAATGACCGTTGATATTGCCATGGGGGGATCAACCAATACAGTACTGCACCTTTTAGCCGCGGCGCAAGAAGGTGAGGTGAATTTTACCATGACGGATATTGATCATCTTTCACGCCGTGTTCCTGTTTTATGTAAGGTTGCTCCTGCTGTTTCGAATGTACATATGGAAGATGTTCATCGCGCTGGTGGTATTATGGGGCTTTTAGGGGAACTGGATGCGGCAGGACTCATTGATACGTCAACTTATACGGTTCACGCAAAAACGTTGCAAGAAGCTCTTTACCGTTGGGATGTGAAACAAACTAATGAACCAACAGTTCGTGCATTTTATCGTGCCGCTCCAGGTGGTATTCCAACACAGATAGCTTTTAGCCAATCTTGTCGCTATGAGACTCTTGATCTTGATCGTGAAAAAGGTGTGATTCGTGATAGGGAACATGCATATTCACAAGATGGAGGATTGGCAGTTCTTTATGGAAATCTTGCAAAAGATGGCTGCATTGTAAAAACGGCAGGCGTTGATCAATCAATTTTAACTTTTAAAGGTCCGGCAAGAATTTTTGAAAGCCAAGATTCAGCTGTTTCAGCTATATTAACTGATAAGATTAAAACAGGTGAAATTGTTTTAATCCGTTATGAAGGTCCACGTGGTGGACCTGGAATGCAAGAAATGCTTTATCCAACAAGTTATCTCAAATCTAAAGGATTAGGAAAGGTTTGTGCACTTGTTACAGATGGACGTTTTTCAGGGGGAAGTTCAGGGCTTTCGATAGGACATATTTCACCAGAAGCTGCTGAAGGAGGAGAAATTGCGTTGGTGGAAGAGGGGGATATCATAGAAATTGATATTCCAAATCGTAGAATTCATATGTTGGTAGATGATGTTGAGATGAAGCAGCGCCGTGCTAAGATGGAAGCAAAAGGAAAAGATGCTTGGCAACCGAGTGAGAAGCGTCAGCGTAAAGTTTCAAAGGCTCTCAAAGCCTATGCAGCGATGACCACATCTGCTGCAAAGGGCGCAGTACGTAATATTTTATGAGTTGAATAGGGATAGCACTCTGATTTTTTACATCTTTTGCACGATATTCTAGGCTAATTATTTTATGAGTTTATGAACTTATCAGAATATTCGAGTCATGATGAGTATGATTAAAAAGCTATCAATACGACTAAAAGCTGCTGAGGATTGCTTATTTTAGCAGCTAGGTAAGACAGATAAAGATAGATATGGTATGATTACTTTTCATATCATATTCCAATTTTATACGAAATTACGATTTCCTGTTCTCATATTTATGAAAGATATTTATTGTACTGGTGGCATTATCTTGTTGTACCGTAAAACACTGCCATTTAGGGCTGTGATATATGGCATCCTTGTTAATATATTAAGTGTTCTTTAGTGCGTGGTGAATATTCTTAGACTTATTTGTAAAGCTTTGAGTTTAAGTGAATTACATGACTGATAAATCCGTTAGAATTTGGACTGTTCGCAGATTTGATTCGAATGAAAATCTTTATCCTTTGAAGTGCAGGAAGGAGTTCAAAGGATGTTTAGGAAAATAAAATGCTGCTGTGATATATCTGATTATATGTTTCATATGTAAGCAGTAAAAGAGCTCTTTATAACTTAAAATGTGAAGAAAATGCGAGACCCATTATCCATGAATTTATTATGCAAAATTGGGCGACATCCCAACACCAACAGCTTTAAACTAAAACTGTTGCTACGATAACAACAATATTGATCGTGAAAAAGCATAATTCATGAAATATTGCGTATTTGCAAGGTGGAGGAGATTTCATGACAATCTTTACAAAAAACGACTAGCTTGTAAAAATAGTCGATATTGACCATTTTTTCGTATACGGGCCAATATTGATCTAAGGAAATATGAAATATAATGCATAGGATTTTGCCTCTATGTGCATTACACTTATCAAAATATATTTGTGTAGAAAAGCGATGGGAATACGGTAAACAACAGTTTGTGCTGTAGCATATCAAAAAGGGATACTTTATCTCCTATTAAGAAAGCTTTTTAATAAAAAATAACATCCGTTTTCTATAAAGGGTTACTCTTTTCAAGCTGTTTGAGGTGGTAAATTGCTTCTAAAGCTTGTTTTGGAGAGAGTTCATCGGGATGAATATTTTTTAAAGCTTCGTGAAGTACACAATGTTTGTTTTTTGCTTCATTGCTAGAAGATGTTGCTTTAAGAGAAAAGAGTGGTAAATCATCAATGAGTTTATGTCCTTTTCCGGCCATTTCACCTTGTTCTAATTGATGGAGTACATCTGTTGCTCGTGTAATAACGGCTGGGGGAAGTCCAGCAAGTTTTGCGACTTGTACACCATAGGAACGGTCAGCAGCTCCTGGTGTGACCTCATGAAGAAAAACTACATCACCATCCCAATTTTTGACTTTCATGGTTACATTATGCAGTCTGTCAAGTTTTTCGGTAAGAGCAGTCATTTCATGAAAATGGGTAGCCAGAATAGCACGACAATGGTTAACTTCATGGAGATATTCAACAGCAGCCCAAGCAATAGAAAGTCCATCAAAAGTTGATGTTCCACGTCCTATTTCATCAAGAATAACAAGGGAATGGTGGCTAGCATGATTGAGAATCGTTGCTGTTTCAACCATTTCCATCATAAAGGTTGAGCGTCCCCGTGCAAGATCATCGGAAGCTCCGACACGACTAAACAAGCGATCAACGACACCAATATGTGCTGAAGTCGCTGGAACGAAGGACCCCATTTGCGCCATAATAGCAATAAGAGCATTTTGCCGCAAAAAAGTTGATTTTCCACCCATATTAGGTCCTGTCAACAGCCAAATTGCTGCATATTGCTGATTTTCTTGTACAGAGAGATCACAATTATTGGCAATAAAAGGTTCTGCTGCTTGTTTGCGAAGTGCTTGCTCGACGACAGGATGGCGCCCTGCTGTGATATGAAAGGTAAGTGAAAGATCAATTTTAGGGCGGCAATATCCTTGTTCTTCAGCAAGATATGCTAAAGCGACAGAGACATCTAAAATAGCAAGTGCTTCAGAGGCTTTACGAATAAAATCAACTTGGTCGGTAATTTCTTGAACGAGAATATCAAAAATCTCTAGTTCAAGTGTCAATGCGTGATTGGCAGCATGAGCAATACGGCTTTCAAGGTCAGCAAGCTCTGTTGTCGTAAAACGCATAGCGTTTGCCATTGTTTGCCGATGAATAAAACGTGCTTTAGCTTGTGGATTATTTGTAAGAGCAGATGCTTGTGTACTGGTTACTTCAATGAAATAACCTAGAATATTATTATGCTTTATTTTAAGCGTCTTAATATCTGTTTCTTGAGCATATTGCGCTTGAAGTTCAGCAATGACACGGCGCGATTCATCACGTAAAGCACGCATTTCATCGAGCTCTTCATGATAATTTGAACGAATAAAACCACCATCACGTTTAAGGAGTGGAAGGTCATCAGCTAATGCTTGTTCTAAATGAAAGTATAACGCTGTGGGTAAGTTTGAGAACACCTGTTGTACATCGCTTATTTCTTGAGGCAGAAGCTCATTATTAAGAAGTTGATGCAATTCACGAATGATTTCAAAGCCGCGCTGAATTGTCGCCATATCACGGGGACCTCCTCGTCCAAGAGCCAAACGTGAAACGGCGCGGGGCATATCTGGTCCCCCTTTTAAAATAAGCTTTATCGCTTCTGCAAGAGAAGGATTACGTAGAAAAAAATCGATAGAATCCAAACGCGTATCAATAGCTGAAGGAGTGGTGAGGGGAGCAATAAGGCGGTCAATAAGAAGGCGTGATCCTCCTCCTGTTACAGTGCGATCAATAGCTTTTAATAAACTTCCATCCCGTTGACCTGATGTCGTACGAATAAGTTCAAGGCTTAATCTGGTTGCGGCATCAATAAAAAGAGTTGCACTTTCATTTTGGCGCTCAGGCTGCATGAGGGGAGGGCGATGCGTGATTTGTGTTTTTTCGATATAACGAATAGCAGCTACAATTGCAGAGAGTTCTGAACGTGAATAATCGGCAACGCCTTCAAGAGTTGAGAGTTTAAAATAATTGCAAATATCGCGTTCAGCAGTCAGCGCATCAAAGAGACAAGCAGGTTGAGGTGAAACGATATGATCAAGAATATTAAAAAGTGATTTGTGAGATTTATCATGAAAAAATGAATCAGCGACAATGATTTCTTGTGGATCCACACGCATAATATCTGCTAAAAGTTTTTCTTGGCGGCTTTCTGTTACACGAAATATGCCTGTTGAGATATCAATCCAAGAAAGAGCAAATTCCTCTCCATCGCTAGTTTTTATACGGGAAAGTGTCATCAAATAATTTGCGCGTGTTGGATCAAGGAGTTTTTCTTCTGTTATCGTTCCAGGTGTTACAAGGCGAACAACATCACGCCGAACAACAGATTTTGAGCCACGTTTTTTTGCTTCAGCAGGATCTTCTATTTGTTCACAAACAGCAACACGGTAACCACAAGCAATCAGTTTTTGTAAATAATCATCTGCAGCATGAACGGGAACACCACACATAGGAATATCTTGTCCTAAATGTTTTCCGCGTGCTGTGAGTGTGATTCCTAAAGCCTGAGCAGCTTCAATCGCATCATTAAAAAATAATTCATAAAAATCCCCCATTCGGTAAAAGAGAAGGGAATCATGATGGACGGCTTTGATTTCTATGTACTGCTCCATCATAGGTGTCAGACGTTCTTGAGAGGAAGCAGATGAGGAGGCAGGCTGTGGAATTAAATTATTTTTATGGTTGTTTTTTTTATCCATTTGTACGAGGCCTGTTTCCTTTAAGTGAAGTTTTTACTCTTTTTTGTTTACTTCAATATCTATTTATCTCTAAATTGCAACGCATCATCAGATTTGCTAAGGCAAGAATAGCGATTTCTAATATATGAATCAAATTTAATGACTATACGCATTATCAAGCAACATTTACACTGTTTTTGGAGAAAATAAAGTGAGATGAAAAAAACCGAGCAGGATCAGAAAATGTCTCAAACTGTTTACAGTGCGAGTGAACGAGAAGCTCTAGATTTTCATAGTCGTGGTCGACCAGGAAAGCTTGAGATTGTTGCAACAAAGTCTATGGCAACACAGCATGATTTAGCACTTGCTTATTCACCAGGTGTTGCGGTTCCAGTGAAGGCAATTGCTCAAAATCCAGCGCTAGCTTATGATTATACAGCAAAAGGAAATCTTGTTGCTGTTATTTCAAATGGAACCGCTATCTTAGGGTTAGGCAATTTAGGAGCCCTTGCCTCTAAGCCGGTTATGGAAGGCAAGGCAGTACTGTTTAAGCGTTTTGCGGATATTGATTCCATTGATTTAGAAATTGATATAAACGATACAGAAAGTTTTATCAATTTGGTGCGTCATTTAGAACCTTCTTTTGGTGGAATTAATCTTGAAGACATTAAGGCGCCTGAGTGCTTTATGATTGAAAGCCGCCTACGCGAGGTGATGAATATACCTGTTTTTCACGACGACCAACATGGTACAGCAATTATTGTTGCTGCTGGTGTTCTCAATGCTTTGACTTTAACAGGGCGCGATATGCAAAATACGCGGTTGGTTTGTAATGGTGCTGGTTCTGCCGGGATTGCTTGTATTGAATTGATTAAAGCGATGGGCTTTCGTTCCGAAAATATCATATTATGTGATACAAAGGGTGTGGTCTATGAAGGGCGCAAAGAGGGAATGAATCAGTGGAAATCTGCGCATGCTATTCAAACAGATAAACGTACGCTTGTGGAGGCAATGGAAGGTGCAGATATATTTTTTGGGGTTTCTGCTAAAGGTGCTCTTACTCCTGAAATGGTAAGATCCATGGCCCCCCAGCCGATCATTTTTGCTATGGCTAATCCCGATCCAGAAATTACGCCGGAAGAGGTTATGCAAGTGCGTCATGATGCCATTGTCGCAACAGGACGTTCCGATTATCCAAATCAGATTAATAATGTTCTCTGTTTTCCTTATATATTTCGTGGTGCACTTGATGTGCGTGCAAGAGTTATTAATGAAGACATGAAGATTGCTGCGGCAAAGGCTCTTGCCAATTTAGCGCATGAAGAAGTGCCTGACAGCGTTGCAGAAGCTTATCGTGGAAAGCGATTAAAATTTGGTCCTGATTATATCATCCCTGTTCCTTTTGATCCGCGTTTATTAACGGTTGTTTCAATAGCGGTAGCAAAAGCAGCAATGGAAAGCGGTGTTGCGCAAAAGAACATAGATGATTTAGAGGCCTATGAGCGCGATTTGAATGCGAGACGTGATCCTTCGTCCTCGATGATGCGTGGGGTTTATAATCATGTTCGTCAAGCGCCAAAACAAATTGTCTTTGCAGAAGGTGAAGAAGAGCAAGTTATGCGGGCAGCCGTTTCCTATGTTCATCAAAAATTAGGACAAGCGATTTTGGTTGGTCGTGAAGAGCAAGTAAGAGAAGCGGCTGTTATCGCTGGAATTGATCTGGAGCGTGAAGGTATTTCTATTATGAATGCTAAGCTTTCTTGCCGTACAGATGCTTATGCGAATTATCTTTATAAAAAGATGCAGCGTCAAGGCTGGCTGTTGCGTGATTGTCATCGTCGTATCAATAATGATCGCAATTATTTTGCTGCGTGTATGGTGGCGCTAGGAGATGCTGATGCAATGGTTACAGGGGTGACACGCAATTATGAAACAGCGCTGATTGATATACGTCGTGCAATTGATGAAAAACCAAAAGAACGATTGATTGGTATCTCAATGGCCATTTGCCGTGGAAGAACTGTGTTTATTGCGGATACAGCTGTTTATGAAAATCCTAATGCTGAAGAACTTGCGGATATAGCGGAACAAACCGCTTCGTTTGTACGTGGATTTGGATATCAACCACGGGTAGCATTTTTAGCATTTTCTACGTTTGCTTATATGAAAGGGCAAACGACGCAGCAAATTCAGGATGCGATTAATATTTTGCATGAACGCAAAGTTGATTTTGAGTTTGATGGAGAAATGAGTGCTGATGTGGCACTCAATTCCAAATTGATGCAGCAATATCCATTTATGGGATTAACAGAGCCCGCTAACATTTTGGTTATGCCGGGATATCATGCGTCTTCCATTGCAAGCAAAATGTTACAAGAACTTGGTGAAGCAACCATCATTGGCCCTATTTTAATTGGATTAGAAAAATCTGTCCAAATTGTACCGTTTAGTGGAAGCGATACAGATGTTGTCAATATCGCAATGCTTGCGGCTTATCATGCCGCAAAAGTCGTCTAAAGGAAAATAGCCCCTAATATACCAATAATATATCAAGGGGCTTTTTGATAGCAAAAGAATAAATTTTTTAAGAGGGCTGTATTTGACTGTCTTTTTGTTCTTCAGCAAGACGCTTTTGGAAGAGTGCTGCAAAATCAATAGGATCAATCCACAAAGGTGGAAAACCACCATTTTGAGTAGCATCAGATATAATTTGGCGAGCAAATGGGAATAAAAGACGGGGACATTCAATAAAGACCAATGGCATCACATGTTCTTGTGGAATGTTTTTAAGGTGGAAAACACCACCGTAAATCAGTTCTACATGAAATAAGGTTTCAGTTTCATCATTGGCTTTGACGGAGAGAGACAAAACGACATCATAATTGTCATCACCAATTGGGTTCGCATTGACGTTAATATTGATATCAATTTGTGGTGACTTTTCACGTGCACGCAATGAACGAGGAGCACCTGGGTTTTCGAATGATAAATCTTTTAAATATTGAGTTAATACAGCAAAAACCGGCTCTCCACCACTGTTATTTATTTCACCTTCGGCCATACGACGAACCTCTCTCATTATAATATGTATATTTATTTAGATCTAAAGTCCGAATTGGTTATCACGCCTTGCAAAAGGTTGCAAGAAATGCGCTCTTTATCTTGAATATTTTTTTAGTTTGTTACAGATTTTTTAGGCATTTCAATGGTTATCATTATTTTTGCGCCATGGAGATTCTGTCGTATCATAAATTGTGTAATCTTCTGCGTTAAGATCAATTATTTTTTCAGAGTCATTTTTTCTTTTAGTATTGGGATTCATTTTGTTTTTTAATGATGTAAAGAAATGCCAAACAACAGAGCGAATTGGTTTAATAAGAAGTAATATTCCCAAGAGATCACTTACAAAGCCAGGAAGAATAAGTAAAATTGCACTAAACATGATGAAAGCATCATTAATAATATTATTCTCTAATGTGCGTCCTTGGATAAGTTCAGTTTGTATATTTTTTAAAAGGCTAATCCCTTGAATTCGCAATAAAACAACCCCAACTATGGTTGTGAGAATAACCAAACTCAAAGTTGCCAAAATACCAATTTCTTGACCAACAAAGATAAAACCAGCAATCTCGATTAAAAGAATGCAAAGAAAGATAACAACAAAAAAACGAGGGTTTATAGAATAAAGTTTTATCACATGAAAATTTCCTTCTGGATGAGGTGGGGAGAAATTCTTAAGAGCACTCCGTTTAATATAAAATCTATAAAAATATTTGAATGATAAGATTCCTTATTTTACATATTTATTGATAAATGGTATTGACTGCAATGTTTATTAGAGATTTAAGCTTTGGAGATTGACAGCGCCCATGGAATTTGACGTTATACTTGTCATAGCTCTTGTTGTTATGGTTGTTATTTTTGTGCAACTCCGTAATGTATTAGGGAAACGAATTGGGTTTGAAAAGCCCCCCTTTGATCCTTATTCACGTCGTTCTAAAAAACAGGTTGAAGCAGAAACGGCTGATAATATTGTTTCGTTCCCTCATCATAAAAATTCACAAAAAGATGACTTTAGTGAAATTGATAAAATTTCACCGGAGGGGAGTATTTTGAATAAAAATTTGCGGGAATTGCATAGAATTGATTCTCATTTTTCTCCTCAATTTTTTATAAAAGGTGCACAAATTGCTTATGAAATGATTGTAACAGCTTTTGCCAAAGGTGATCTCAATCAACTTAAAAGCTTGCTGTGTCAGGATGTTTTTGAGAGCTTTTGTGCGGCTATTGAGCAACGAGAAAAAAATAAAGAAAGAATAGAGTTCACTTTTGTTGGAATTAATAAGATTGAATTTGTTGCGGCGGCAATACAAGAAAAGGATGAACTTTTAACAATACGTATTGTCAGTGAGATGATTTCTGTTACTTATAATGAACAGGGCGAGCGTATAGACGGTGATCCTGATGCTATTGTAGAAATTAGGGATATTTGGACTTTTGTTCGCAATAGTTTGTCGTCAGATCCCAACTGGAAACTTTTTGCTACAGAAAATGAAAATTAAAATACTTTTTGTTTTTCTTCCATAAGCATTCAATGATTTATGAGAAATTAAAATGTCCTCAAGTAAATGGAGACAAAAAAGAGATTTATTGGCTTCACAAGATCGCCTTTTATGGGAGATGGTTTGTCGTACGATAACGCCGCTTCATGGTAAGATGCTGTCTTCTACTTCAGAAATGATTGCAAATATTAATGATAAAAAACAGCCTGTAACTCAAATCTCCACATTATCTCAGAAAAATCAACAATCCTCGACGATTAATAAAAGAGGAAAGAGGGCAGTTACACAAGCACAAAAGATTCATTTCTTTGATCATGTTGCACATCGTAAAATTTCCCAAGGTCGTTATCCTCTTGAGGCGCGTCTTGATCTCCACGGTTATATGCAGGAAGAAGCTTATTTTTTCTTAAAAAATTTTCTACAATCCTCTCAGCAGAGAGGATTGCGTTATGTCCTTGTGATTACAGGAAAAGGACGATCCGTTGGGAGCGATGGAGCTTTGTATAGGTTTGTTCCGTATTGGTTATCAACACCAGCTTTTCGATATTATGTCCACGCGTTTGAGCAAGCAGCGCGTCAGCATGGAGGAGAAGGTGCGCTTTATGTTTGGTTGCGCCGTTTTGTGTAGGGAAAAGGAAAGTGATGTTGTTGTGGTTGTTCTAGGTTTAATATTGATTTATACGTAATAATTTATAGTTTTTGTATGTTTCGTAAGAGCCTTGAATTACAATATCCCCTTATTTATAATTTTTTATAAAAAATTATAAATATATTATTTTACATTCTAGGTATTACTGCACGCTTTTGTTTATCGCATGCTTTAATGGGGTACATGCCTTACGTAAAACAGAATGCCATTGGATTGCATATATTCACGAGCTTGTTTTAAAGAAACATCTCTCAGCCGCTCCCAAGCTTATTTTGCGACAGCATCCGTGAAGGGTATAACGATAAATCCATGAAGCACTCCCTATCTTTATGCTTCATAAAAGAGCACGCTGGCATCATCATATACTTTACCAGCTCCCAATGTTGCGACACCCCTTGAAGCCCTTGGCACTTGAAAGCATTTATAAGAGGCATGCTCTTCTTTAAGTGTTTTTACTCTCCACAGCTCTCATCTCGCTCATGACGCCCAAACGAAAGATTTTGATTGATTCAACTATAAGAGGGTTTAAAACGAGAGAGGTATTAATGAATCTCATTCAGGTTGTAAAGCGGTAAATCATTTTTATAATACTGCATTACTCTATTAAATATACGAAGAATAAAAACATGAGAAATTGAGAAACTGTATTATTCAAAGATATTGCTATGGATAGTTTTTAAAGCAATACAACGAAATTAAAGAAAATCTTGAAAATAAACAGAAATATAACTTTACAACACATAGCTGCGCAATAGCAGCAAAAGATACAGTTTCATTGAATAGTTTCATGAAGAAACTTTTTCATTCATTAAAAGCTCCATCAAATTTCTTTCTCATAATAATTCGATAATTAAAATTTAATAACGAAGTGCAGAAGGCATAGAATATGAGATTCAATCGAGGATATTACACTCTTATCCGACGTCTTTCAGATATTGGTTGAAATGCTAGTTTAGCATGAAAGGCACAATAGGGGCTATTTTCATCAGAATCTGCACCACAAAAATGAAAATCTGCTGATAGTGGATCGCCAACCGGCCATCTACATGTATTTTCACTCAATTGTAGAAGATTAAGTTGACGTGATATAGGCACAACTACATTGGATTTTGTGGATACATCAACTTCTTTTACATCTTCCACTACAAATTCTGTCTTTAAAGCTGTTTCTTCAATACTTACAGAGCTTACAGATGATGTGTTTATTGGCGATACCGTGGACGTGTTGCGACGCACACGTGGAGATGGTGGGCTGCTTCCCATGGGAGTTTTTTGCGCACGTGCGCTTCCTTGTGCTGTCTTACCACGTCCTGGCAACTTTAATCGATGTACTTTGCCGATGACTGCATTTCTACTGACCCCACCTAATTGAGCAGCGATTTGACTTGCACTTAACCCTTCACTCCAAAGCTTTTTAAGAAGCTCAACGCGTTCACATGTCCAACCCATACCAGCACTCCATTCCGATTACGTCACTAAGATGCTCTCCCCCTTTGCATCTTCAAATGTTTTAATAATATTTTCATTACGCTGAATGAAAGAGTTTTACACTCTAAACGAGCATAAGAAAATCATCCAACCTGTGGACTTACAAATCAAAACACATCATATTGCTTATTATATAGTAAATTACAATATGCACTTACTCTATGACAAGAGTCTTTACCCCTTGAAGAGTTTATTTAGAATGTTTTCCCCAACTTGCAAATCAATCATATGTTAAACTGTCATTTTTGTTTAAGGCTTTTTCCCAGAAAAGCTTATTGGTAGAACCTTCATTGACTTTTTTTCAATTGGTGTAATGATCTATTCCATAGGTGCAATCATTAATCGTAATGAAATGTTGAAAGTACCGTAGCGAAATGTACCATGTTGTTTTATTTGTAGTGTTACTTTGTATATATATTGAAAAGGTTAAAATATAAAGGAAATTATGATGGGTGCCGTCTCTATACAACCACTTTATGAATGCTTCGCACGACGAAATTTGCATTTTAAACAGGGGCATGGTGTATGGCTTATTTCCGATAAGGGAGAGCGTTATCTTGATTTCACATCTGGTATTGCTGTTAATGCATTAGGGTATTCACATCCAAAATTGGTTGATACGCTCAAAATGCAAGCTGAAAAACTTTGGCATGTTTCTAATCTTTTTCAATCTCCTGAACAAGCATCTCTTGCCACGCGGCTTTGTGCAAATAGTTTTGCGGATAAGGTTTTTTTCTGCAATTCAGGCACTGAAGCATTGGAGTGCGCATTCAAAACGGCGCGTCATTATTACTATGCTGCGGGTCATTCAGAACGCATTGAAATAATTACTTTTGAAGGGGCATTCCATGGACGTACACTTGCAGCACTTGCTGCGACTGGGCATGAAAAATATCTTGAAGGCTTTGGACCTAAAGCTGGTGGATTTATTCAAGTACCTTTTTGTGATGAAATCGCTTTGCGTAACGCTATTAATAAAAATACCGCCGCTATTCTTATTGAACCTATTCAAGGAGAAGGAGGAATACGAACGGTCCCTCATGAATATTTAAGATTTTTGCGCAAAATATGCGATGATAATGGTCTGTTATTGATTTTGGATGAAGTCCAAACGGGTATAGGACGAACAGGAAAGCTTTTTGCTTATGAATGGAGTGATGTCTCGCCTGATATTCTTACCCTCGCAAAAGGATTAGGAGGAGGATTTCCATTAGGTGCTTGCCTTGCAACGGATAAAGTTGCAAAATGCATGACAATTGGGACCCATGGTTCAACCTTTGGAGGAAATCTTCTTGGAATGGCTGTAGGAAATAGTGTTCTTGATATTTTGTTAGAGCCAAATTTTCTCAACCATGTTCAGCGCATGGGAAATAAACTAAAGAGTGGACTTTTGCACATTCTCAATAGCTATCCTGATGTTATCTGCGCAGTTCAGGGGATGGGCCTAATGTTAGGTGTTCAGTGTGTTGTGCCTTCAAATCTTGTCGTTAATGCTTTAGAAAATGAATATCTCTTAAGTGTTGCTGCCAACAACAACGTTGTGCGCTTATTACCGCCTCTTATCATTAGGGAAGAAGAAATAGATGAAAGTTTGCATCGTATTGAAAAAGCAATAGCTTATCTTTCGCAAGTAAACAAAGAAAAACAAATATTACACACATGACAAAGGCTCTTCGTCATTTCACGGACTTATCCATTTTAACGCCAGCAATAGCACGCGCACTGATCGATTATGCAAAAATCCTTAAAGCATCATTTAAAGCGGGGAAAGGTTCAAAACCTTTTATGGGTAAAACACTTGCGATGATTTTTGAAAAACCATCCACACGAACCCGTATTTCATTCGATATCAGTATGCGTCAGCTTGGCGGAGATACAATCATGCTCACGGGTTCAGAGATGCAGCTTGGTCATAGTGAAACTATAGCTGACACGGCTCGTGTTTTATCACGTTTTGTGGATATCGTGATATTACGAACAACAAAACATCAACGTATGCTCGAATTGGCACAATATGCACAAATTCCTGTCATTAATGCCCTTACAGATGATACACACCCCTGCCAAATTCTAGCAGATATATTAACCTATGAAGAGCATCGGGGGCCAATTTCTGGCAAAATATTTGCGTGGATGGGGGACGGTAATAATGTGCTCCATTCCTTAATTGAGGCCGCAGCTCTTTTTGATTTTCATTTGCGTATTGCCACTCCAAAGGGCAGTGAACCACAAGAAAAATTTATACATTGGGCACGTGAACGAGGAGCGCACCTTACACTAACCCATAATCCCCAAAAAGCAGCTCAAGATGCTGATTGTATTATAACCGATACATGGGTCTCCATGGGACAAGAATTTCGTGCTCGCAGTCATTCTATTTTTCAGCCTTATCAAGTCAATGAATCTCTCATGAAATTAGCAAAATCTGATGCTCTTTTTATGCATTGTCTTCCTGCTCATCGTGGTGAAGAAGTTGTTGATTCTGTGATTGATGGACCGCACTCCGTTGTTTTCGATGAGGCTGAAAATCGTCTTCATGCTCAAAAAGCAATTCTTTCTTGGTGTTTACAAGATGCGTTTTTCTCTCCACAATAGCCTCCCTACAACAAATTATATAAAAAAGGCAAAGCTATGAGTGAACAAGCTAAAGATGAAGCCTCTCTTAACAACAACTTCTTGTATGAAGATGATAGTGTTATTCCCTTTCAAGTTGAAGAACTTGATATCCGTGGACGTGCCGTACAACTTGGGGAAACTTTAAATTCTATTCTTAACAGACATCAATACCCTGAACCGGTTTCTTATCTTCTAGCAGAAGCTTTACTTTTAACTGTTCTGCTTGGAACTTCTCTAAAGCTTACGGGAAAATTTATTTTACAAACTCATTCCGATGGGCCGGTTAATATGTTGGTGTGCGATTTTTCACCTCCGTCCAGTTTACGTGGATACGCTCGTTTTGATAAAGAACAGCTTAAACAAGCCATAGACAATAATCAAATCTCTTCAGAAACACTTTTAGGAAAAGGCACTTTAGCTTTCACAATTGATCAAGGTTCCCATATGCAACCCTATCAAGGGATAGTTGCATTAGAAGGATCAAATTTACAAGAAGCTTCTCGTATTTATTTTGATCAATCAGAACAAATTCCTACCGATATCCGCTTGGCTGTTGCTATATTAATTAATCGTGACCAACAAGGAAAAACGCAGAAAAGCTGGCGAGCTGGAGGTATTTTGGTCCAACTTTTACCCCAAGAATCGTCTCATCATAAAATAGATGCTCCTCATCAAAAGCGAGAAGAAACGAAAACCCATACCCAATTGGATAACCAATGGCAGGAAGCTAAAATACTCATGGCAACGATTGAAAGTTCAGAATTAACAGATCCCCAAGTCGGTAGTAAACAGCTCTTGTTTCGTCTTTTTCATGAACAAGGTGTTAGAGTTTTTAATCCTTTTTCTCTTGTTGATCAATGTTCTTGTTCACACGAAAAAATTAAAGGAATCCTAGAAGGGTTTTCTATTGATGAACGCAATAAAATGGTTAAAAATAAATATATTTCAGTCACATGTGAATTTTGCTCAAAAACATATTGTTTTACACCGCAAGAGTTTTTAGAAGAAAAAACATAATCAAATGTTTTTCATAAAAAATGATGATTGCAACTTTTATTTGCATCATAAAAGTTTACGCCTAAGCTCATATGGACTTCTAGAGTATTTCTTGTCTTAGAGTTTTTTAATGTATACGAGTGATCTTTCTGCTGAAATCAGCAATCACGTCATAGAGTGCTTAAAAAGAGTTCTCTGTACAATACATTTTCTCCTCTCGAAAAAGCTTCTTTTTTATTTTTTACATCTCAAAAGTTTATTTCTTACAATAAATTCTTTTATAATATTCATTGATAGATTGATTATATACTCATAACTTATTTTCTCTGTTAAATAAGATTTTTTGATTGTAGTCATATTTTCTTACTCGGATTTATCTTATTTAAGAGTCAAAAAAGCTCATTAGCTATAATCATAAGAGAAGTCATCGAAAGAATATATAATGTATAGACTCAATATTGACTTTATAGAGTCTATTACGAACAAATAGTGTAATGGGAATAAATATAACAATGATGCTGCGAAGGAACGGATTTGTTATTTTATAAAGATGAAAAAAGCGGTGAAGTCTCCTCATAACAATGTGCATTTCAGATAAAAAAGCGGAGACAGAACACTATATGATTTTGAAAATAATAGTTGGTTACTTTCACTAATTTAGCGATGTTTCTATAGCAATATTGTGTTGTCCAACTAATTAACAATAAAGCTCCTAAACAGATATTTAATCGCTAAAGAAAAATGAAAACTACTTAAATTTTTGTCATATTTTGGAGGTTTGCTCTACAGATATTTCTGTACATATGTTTTTGAATCAACAATGGTAATGCTCTTGTCAAATTTTCCTAAGAAGAATGAGGGGCCGCATAAATAAAATAGCATACATAGCATGCTAAAACGTTATGTTTTTACAAACCTGCATTATTATATTTTTCAACTTAAAATATTGCCAAGTATTTTCACATTTAGACAATTCATAAAAGGCATTTTTAATCTTTATCTTAAATGTTTTTTTGATTCAACATATAGAAATTTTGAAAAATCTCATAGTATACGGTATTTTCATTTAATAGATAAAAATGGTAAATTGTTATTTATAAATCAATATGTTGATATTTTATTTTTCTTCTGTCATGATCGCTTGTTCAATTTTTGGTAGAATTTTTTTTTGATAAATTTGCCATGTTAAGGGACCAATATGTTTGGCAATAATGATGCTCTCTTTATTCAAGAGAAAAGTTTCTGGGGGTCCATATATTCCCCAATCAATGGCTGTATATCCTGAAACATCAAAGCCAATAAATTTAAAAGGATTGCCAAAATTGTTTAAAAAGCGCAGGGCGTTAGTTTTGTTATCTTTATAATTAATACCAATCAGATCAAAACGTTTATCTTGTGCAATTTTCATAAGAGTAGGATGCTCTTCGCGACAGGGCAAACACCAAGAGCCCCAAAAGTTGACCAATGTGACACGTCCTTTAAACTGTTTTGAATTGAGATAACTTTCTTTATCAAGAAGAGGAAGATGAATATTAGGAGCAGATTTTTCAGCTAATGCGTTTGGGAGAAGAGAAGAATCTTGAAGGTGTTTTTTATCCATAAAGTTGAAAAAAAGCACCATGAGAAGAAGAAAAAGCACAAATGGTCCAAAAAAAACAATCAGAACAGGCAAAGATATATTTTTTTTAAGTTTTGGAGGGATGTTTTTCATTATACTTTTCTTTTTGTGAAAACTCTTTTTTGTTTAGCTGTTGGAGAATTTTTTTTTGGTATAGGGCTTTGCAAAGAATATATCCAATAAGACATAAGAGGGATATTGCAGAAAGAACATAGCTTAAAACAACAATTTGCTCGTGTTTAAGGGTGCTAAGGAAGAAATCAATTTTCTGAGATAGATTTCCTAAAAGTCCGCCCTGGATGCTATTTAGGTCGAGCATGATGAAGCGTCCTGTTGTTGTGCACGACGGGATTTTTTAATCTGAAGTATTCGGATATAATGACTATTGATTTCATTTCGCATAGCCATCAAATAGAGCGCAATAAACATAAAGATGAAACAAAATAGCATTGTTATAAGGGGCCATAACATAGCATTGTCGATTGTTGATCCTCCAGCACGTAACAATGATGCTGGTTGATGCAATGTATTCCACCAATTAACGGAAAATTTAATAACAGGAATATTAACAAACCCAACAAGTGTAAGAATTGCAGTAGCGCGAGCGGCTTTTACTTGGTTGTCAAAAGCACGTCCAAGCAGGATAATGGAAAGATAGATAAAAAGCAGAATTAAAACTGATGTTAACCGTGCATCCCAGACCCACCATGTTCCCCATGTAGGTCGCCCCCAAAGTGCTCCTGTCATGAGAGCCAAGGCAGTAAAAATTGCCCCAATAGGCGCCCCACATTTAAGTGCCACATCAGCAAGATGATATTTCCAAATCAGATTTCCTAATGCCGCTGCACTCATCATTACATAACAGAATGTAGACAACCACGCAAAGGGTACATGAAGGTACATAATCTTAACAGTAATGCCTTGTTGATAGTCATCAGGGGAATGCATCACCAGAATAAGCCCTAAGATAAGGGAACACAATGTTATGCCGGCCAACCAGGGTAAGACAATACTGCTTATTTTCATGAAAAAGGTGAAACTTGCAGGAAGCGATCTGATTTTATATGTACGAGATAGTTCATTCATGAAATTCATAATAGGCAGAGTTTTGCTATGCGGCAATCATCTTTTATTATTCTGATAAAAGTTTAAGCGTTATCGCAGCAACAAAAGAGCCAAAGAGACTCAAAAGAAGTGAAAAAGCGCTGAGAAGAGCCAAGGACGTGAGAAAAGAAATATTTGGATTTATTGGGGCTGTAGCAGCAGAAACACCAAAAATCATAATTGGAATGATCCACGGCAAGATAATGATAAAAATAAGCAGAGTACTGTGCAACAATGAGGTTGCGAGTGCAGCTCCTATGGCGCCAATAAAAATAATGGCTGGTGTTCCGCATAAAAGGGTAAGTATTGTTGTAAAAGTTATTGTTACATCTAAATGGAGCATGAGGGCTAAAATAGGTGTAGCAAAAATAAGAGGAAGCATTGTCCCTACCCAATGGGCAAGACATTTGGTAAAGACAATTAATGTAAAACTTTGTCTTTTCCCTGAAAGGATAAATTGGTCGAGATTACCATCATCGCGATCGATTTGGAAAAGTTTGTTCAGATTGAGGAGTCCTGCAAGAAAGGCTCCAAACCACAATATACCAGGCCCTATTTGTGCAAGAATTTTGGGATCTGGTCCAATGGCAAAGGGGGTTATGACAACAACAGCGATAAAAAACAATAGTCCTTTTAGTGAAGAGGCTTGTGGTGCTAATAATAGTTTAAGCTCACGCCAGAACAATGCTTTCATTTGATTCTCTCCTAGAGAGGTGAAAATTTTTCCAGAGCGATTTTATGGTTTTCTGGAATACCTAGGAAATTATGAGTTGCAGCGATAATCATACCACCTTGATTGAGATGACGCCGGAAAATACAAGTAAGGAGTTTTTGAGCATGGTTATCAAGCCCAGATATTGGTTCATCTAAAATCCAAAGAGGACGATAGGAGAGCAAAAGGCGAGCAATAGCTACACGTCTTTGTTGTCCAGTTGACAGAGCGTTAAAGGGTAAGTGTTCAAGGTTAGAAAGACCAATATCGGCAAGAGCTTCATGCACAAAGCGTGAATGTTGACCGTAAAAATGTGCCCAAAATTGCAAATTGTCCATAACAGATAAGAGAGGCTTCATAGCATTTTGAGGACCAAGATAATGACACGCAGTTGCAACAGGGTATATTTGATCATGGTCTTTAAGTATTATATGACCTTCAGCAGCTTCAAGAAGACCAACAATGATTCGGAGTAATGTAGACTTTCCGATACCATTGGGGCCGGTGATTGTCATCAGTTGCTGTGAAAATAAACAAAAAGAAAGACCTTTAAACAGAATTTCCTCATTTCTGTAAGCGGCTAAATCTTTGCCTGATAACATCATGTGATTGCCTATTTTGTTTTTATTTTCATATTCTTTATTGCATTATTGAATAAAAAACACATTTTTTATTCAATTGTACCTAGAATAGTTCTAGAAATAGTTCTATAAGGGATACCTTACATCAATATCTGGTGTAAAATGGTTTCTGGCGCTGATTTCCGCATTTGCCTATGAGAGGGTGGAGGGGGAAATGGATAGCGGAGGTAGTTGCGTCTGCGCTCAAGCTGCGACCTTGACTCGTAGTTTGTGTTGTTCATTCCTGGAAATTGGGTGGTTATAGTATGAGGGTGGACAGTCATGACTCAAATTGATAGCTTTAATTGTCGCAGAGTATTAAATGTTGGTGGCAAAGAATATACTTATTATAGCTTGATCGAAGCGGAGAAGAATGGCCTTGAAGGTGTTTCTCGTTTACCGTTTTCGATGAAAGTTATTCTCGAAAATTTATTGCGATTTGAAGATGGTCGCACAGTTAAAAAAGAGGATATCCTCAATGTTGCTAAGTGGTTAAACGACAAAGGGAGCGCTGGGGCAGAAATTGCTTACCGTCCTGCACGTGTTCTTATGCAGGATTTTACAGGTGTTCCAGCAGTTGTTGATCTTTCTGCAATGCGTGATGCTATGGTTAAACTTGGTGGTAACGCTGAAAAAATCAATCCTCTCATTCCCGTTGATCTCATCATTGATCACTCAGTTATTGTTGATGCTTTTGGTAATTCCATGGCTTTTAAGGAAAACGTTGAGCATGAATATGAACGCAATGGTGAACGCTATCGTTTCCTTAAATGGGGGCAGCAAGCCTTTCAAAATTTTCGCGTTGTTCCTCCAGGAACAGGGATTTGTCATCAGGTTAACCTAGAATATTTAGCACAATGTGTATGGATGAAGAATGAAGAGGGGGGTGAGACGGTTTATCCTGACACCTGTGTGGGAACTGATTCGCATACGACTATGGTAAATGGTTTAGGGGTTTTAGGTTGGGGTGTTGGTGGTATTGAAGCAGAAGCTGCAATGTTAGGCCAACCTGTTTCTATGTTGTTACCTGAAGTGATCGGTTTTCGTCTAACAGGTAAACTTAAAGAAGGTGTCACAGCTACTGATCTCGTATTAACGGTGACCCAAATGCTACGCCGGAAGGGTGTTGTCGGTAAATTTGTAGAGTTTTTTGGTCCTGGTTTGGAGCAGATGACGCTTGCTGATCGGGCAACGATTGGAAATATGGCACCTGAATATGGAGCAACGTGTGGTTTTTTCCCAATTGATAAGGAGACAGTGCGTTATCTCAATATGACAGGGCGTGATGAAAATCGGATTGCCTTAGTAGAGGCATATACCAAAGCACAAGGGATGTGGCATGACGAAATGGTAGCTCATCCTATTTTTAGTGATACAATTGAATTAGATATAGGAACTGTTGTTCCTTCGATGGCTGGTCCTAAACGTCCTGAAGGACGTGTTGCATTGGAAAATGTTGGGCAGGGTTTTGAAAAGGCATTGGTCGAAGGCTATAAGAAGACTTCTGGACAAGATAAGCGTTATCAGGTCGAGGGTGAAGAATATACGCTGGGTCACGGTGATGTGGTGATCGCTGCGATTACGTCGTGTACGAATACATCGAATCCAAGTGTTCTTATTGCAGCGGGTCTTTTGGCACGAAATGCTGTGGCAAAAGGTCTCAAGAGCAAACCATGGGTAAAAACTTCTCTTGCACCTGGTTCACAAGTCGTTGAGGCTTACCTTCAAAATTCGGGTCTGCAAAAAGATTTAGATGCATTAGGATTTAATTTAGTAGGATTTGGGTGCACAACATGTATTGGGAATTCTGGTCCTTTGCACCCAGCTATTTCCAAAACGATTAATGACAATGGTATAATTGCATCTGCAGTTCTTTCCGGAAATCGTAATTTTGAAGGGCGTGTTTCACCTGATGTGCAAGCGAATTATTTAGCTTCACCACCGTTAGTTGTTGCACACGCGCTCATCGGGACGGTGTGTAAAGATTTAACCAAGGAAGCTCTTGGTGAAGATTCAAATGGTCACCCCATTTATTTGAGAGACATTTGGCCAACTTCTCAAGAAATACAGGAGTTTATCGAAAAAAATGTCACGCGTAAGGTTTTTGCCGAAAAGTATGCCGATGTTTTTAAGGGAGATGAAAATTGGCAAAAAGTTCAGATTCCTACGGGTTCTACCTATTCTTGGGATGAGCAATCCACCTATGTACGCAATCCACCTTATTTCGATAATATGCAGAAAACACCTGATATCTTACCAGATATTAGAGATGCACGGATTTTAGGTTTATTTGGTGATAAAATCACGACGGATCATATTTCTCCTGCTGGTTCTATTAAAGCAGCTTCTCCTGCCGGAAAATATTTAATGGATCATGGTGTTAAAGTGGCTGATTTTAATCAGTATGGAACGCGTCGTGGGAATCATGAAGTTATGGTGCGTGGGACCTTTGCCAATATTCGTATTCGTAATTTCATGTTAGGGGAAAATGGTCGAGAAGGAGGTTATACGGTTCATTATCCGTCAGCGGTAGAACAAGCCATTTACGATGCGGCTATGGCGTATAAACAAGAAGGTATTCCACTCGTTGTTTTTGCTGGTATTGAATATGGTAATGGATCATCCCGCGATTGGGCAGCCAAAGGTACCAATCTTCTTGGTGTAAAAGCAGTGATTGTGCAGTCTTTTGAAAGGATTCATCGCTCTAATCTTGTTGGTATGGGCATTGTTCCCTTTGTCTTTGAGGAGGGTGTAAGTTGGAAATCTTTGGGCTTAAAGGGAGATGAAAAGGTAACAATTGAAGGAATTCATAACTTGAAGCCTCGTCAAAAGACAGTAGCAACAATTACTTTTTCTGATGGTACGGTAAAAACCGTTCCGTTATTATGTCGTATTGATACTGAAGATGAGCTAGACTATTTGCATCATGGGGGAATTTTGCAATATGTCTTGCGTAAGCTAGCCGTTTAAATTCTTTTGTTTGTTAAGGAATATCTGTTATTAAGCTATAAAGTTGCGGATCAAAGAGTTTGGCTTCGTTTTTTATAACTATCTTTGAAAATTTAATTGACGTTAGCTTTAGGATTGCGCTATAAGTCACACGAGTTATAGGCAGCTTTATAGTTTTGCTTGGGTTGGATTTATTTATATTGGTAGAGTTGTTCTTTAGATTCATTTTACCAAGGTGTTGAAAGAGAGATTATATTTATGGCGAATACACCTTCTGCTCGAAAAGCGGTGCGCAAGGTTGCGGCACGCACACAGGTTAATAAAGCCCGCCGTTCACGCGTTCGTACCTTTATACGTAAGTTTGATGATGCTTTAGCGGGTGGCGATAAGGCATCTGCAGAGATTGCATTTAAGAATTTTGAGCCTGAAATTATGCGTGCAGTTTCTAAAGGGGTTTTTCATAAAAATGCTGCTGCGAGGAAAGTATCGCGTTTAGCTAAACGTTTGAAGGCTCTCAGCGTTTAAGCTTTTTCTTCTTTATTGGGAATAAAGCCAGTATCCATGAGGATGCTGGCTTTTTGTTTATTATTTCAAAAAGTTTCTATTGAAAATAAGAATCGGTGATGATTCTCCACTTGAAAAAGGAGAGAAAGTTTATAGGGGGGGTATGGTTATCCACAAGCTTTGTGGATTTGTACAGAGTCTTTTTTGTCAAGCATTTTATTTTTTTTTTTAAATCTGAAGAGATTCTTTAATTATTGGTAAATTTAGAGAAAAAAAATGAATTGAATCAATATTTTTTTCAGTCCTCATTAATATAAGCATTTTTTTTGGGTTTTTTGATTTTATTTTGACCTCTTGCATTTTACCTCTGCTGTTTTGTATGGTTCTTATGAAGACTAAGACTAAAAGGCATGAAGGGGTTACATCAGCGCATTATTCTGTATTTTTTTGAATACAAGATGTCTTGATTTAGACTTTTCGAAACTTTTGTGTTGGAGAGGTTTTCTGACGGTTTTTTAGTTTTCTTAATGGATATGTTTACCATTTTTAGAAGGGTGGGTCATATCATGAGTGCAAGTAAATCTTATTGGTCATCTTTGTTAGTGGGGTTGTGATGAGGCTATCCTAGGGGAGGGTGAGTAATCTTATTTGGGGTAGGGCGTTTTGCCTTGGCTAGATTTATTTTAGCTGTTTGGCAGGACAAAATTTTATTTTTATCAGGATGGAAGATGGTGGATAAATTGAACTCTAAAGCTAGTTCCTTAAAAAGGGTTTCGGTAAATATCCTGTCGGCAGAGAACATAATAAAGAATAGGATGACGGAGAGTGATGAGAACGTTTGTAGAAATGCTTCTATAAGGCATTCTATTGTTTCAGAGGAGGAAAGTGCGGCGGCTTTTATACGTGTTATGGCGCAATTAAAGGTGCAGGTTGGTGTTGAGGCTTATACCAGTTGGTTTGGACGTGTGAAGCTTGCTGAATATAGTCATACTCTTGTAAAGCTTTCTGTTCCTACTGCCTTTTTACGCTCATGGATTAATAATCACTATGGTTCTCTTTTGACTCATTTATGGAAACAAGAGAATTCAGCAATTCTTCGTGTTGAGGTTATTGTTCGTGGTATGGAACGTGTTTCAAGAGATGTCGTTTGTAAAAGAAGTGTTCCTTCTGTTGTGTTAGAGGAGCAGGCGGCTTCATCTTTTGTTGAAAGTTGTGCAGAGCATTCAGCTAAGAGTCCTCAAACGGGAGTTTTTGGATCTCCACTTGATTCTCGCTATACTTTTGAAAGTTTTGTTGAGGGGGCTTCTAATCGCGTTGCTTTAGCAGCTGCGCGTTCAATTGCGGAGGGACATAAAAGTGCTTTACGTTTTAATCCTCTTTTTATTCACGCATCTGTTGGTTTAGGAAAAACACATTTGCTTCAAGCGATTGCTGCTTCTGCATTGAAGCGTTTAACGTCTGCGCGCGTTATTTATTTAACTGCTGAATATTTTATGTGGCGTTTTGCAACAGCTATTCGTGATAATGATGCTCTTTCTTTTAAAGAACAGCTTCGTGATATCGACCTTTTGATTATTGATGATATGCAGTTTTTGCAGGGTAAGTCGATACAACATGAGTTTTGCCATTTGCTTAATATGTTGCTTGATAGTGCAAAACAAGTTGTTGTCGCTGCAGATCGTCCACCAGCAGAATTAGAATCGCTTGATCTTCGCGTTCGCTCTCGTCTTCAGGGAGGGGTAGCCCTTGAAATTGAAGCACCAGATTATGAAATGCGTTTGCAAATGTTGCGCCAGCGGTTGAAGGTGGCACAACAAGATGATGGCATGGTATCAATTTCTGATGATATCTTGGAATATATTGCGAAAACGGTTTTAGGGTCGGGGCGTGATATTGAAGGTGCGTTTAATCAGCTCTTGTTTCGTCAATCTTTTGAGTCTGATTTATCTTTAGAGCGGATTGATGAGTTATTAGGTCACTTGACACGTCCTGGTGAACCTAAGCGTATTCGGATTGAAGAAATTCAGCGTACGGTAGCACGCCATTATAATGTTTCTAAACAGGACTTGTTATCTAATCGTCGAACACGTACGGTTGTGAAGCCACGGCAAGTTGCAATGTATTTAGCAAAAGTATTAACTCCTCGCTCATTGCCAGAAATTGGACGCCGTTTTGGTGGGCGTGATCATACAACAGTTTTGCACGCTGTGCGTAAAATTGAAGATTTGGTTTGTGGTGATCAGACCTTGGCTAAGGAACTTGAATTGCTTAAGCGGTTGATTGGAGAACAAGCTGTATAGTGTTTATCATTTCTTTTTGTGGGGATACTTTAAAGAATTTAATGAAAAGATTTATTTTTTCTTATGCAGGAGTGACTTGCCATTTTAAGAGAGGTTTAATAGACTCTAGCAGGCGATTCTTTAAAGAGGGTCTATTCTTTAATCCTAAAGAATTCTTATAGTTTTTAGTAAATCATACGGGGCTTTTATGCGTATTACAGTTGATCGCAGTCAATTTCTCAAGTCTCTTGGTCGGGTTCACCGTGTGGTAGAGCGCCGTAATACTGTTCCTATTTTATCGAATGTGCTGATTAATGCAGAAAATGGCCGTGTGCAGTTAAAAGCAACAGACCTTGATTTAGAGGTTACGGAATCTTTCGCAGTTAATGTTAAACAAGCTGGAGCAACAACTGTTCCAGCACATTTGCTCTATGATATCATTCGTAAACTTCCTGATAGCAATGAAGTTGTATTATCCGTCGATGAGAATCAAGCAGGTACAATGTCCGTTGTTTCGGGTTGTGCACATTTTCAGCTTCAATGTCTTCCGAAGGCAGATTTTCCAGAGTCGCTTCCTGGGCAGTTTGGTTATCGTTTTTCTCTATCGGCATCAGGCTTAAAACATTTACTTGATTGTACACAATTTGCTATTTCTACTGAAGAAACTCGTTATTATCTTAATGGTATTTATTTCCATATTATTAATGATGATGTTTTGAAATTGCGTTTGGTTGCAACTGATGGTCATCGTTTGGCACAAGTTGAGATGGAGGCTCCTTCAGGAGTTGAGGGAATGCCCGGTGTTATTGTTCCCCGTAAAGCTGTAGGAGAATTGCAAAAACTTCTTTCAGAAGAAAATGATAGCGATGTATGTATAGAGCTTTCAGAGACAAAAATTCGTTTTTCTATAGGTTCTGTGATTTTTACATCAAAATTAATTGATGGAACATTTCCGGACTATCAACGTGTTATCCCTCTTGGAAATGATAAAGAATTAATTGTTAATAGGCAGGACTTTTCTTCTGCAGTTGATCGTGTTTCAACAATTTCAAGTGATCGGGGGCGTGCAGTTAAATTAACGATTGAGCATGGACAGTTAAAGCTTGTTGTTAATAGCCCAGATTCAGGCAGTGCAGAAGATCAATTATCAGCAACTTATGCATCTGAACCGCTTGAGATAGGGTTTAATTCACGTTATCTTTTGGATATTGCTGGGCAGCTTTCAAGCGATGAGATGGTTTTTATGTTGGCTGAGGCCGGAGCACCAGCTCTGATTCGTGATAATGATGATGCGGATGTGCTCTATGTACTGATGCCTATTCGCGTTTAAGGGGCTATTGTTTTGCAATGCATGGTTAGTCATGTGCACAAAGTAGCAGTAAGGCAGCTGAAGCTTTTACGTTATCGCAATTATTCTTTTTTCAATATTCATTTTTCTGGTCAGCATGTGGTTTTTACTGGCCATAACGGTGCTGGTAAGACGAATCTTTTAGAGGCGTTATCTTTTCTGTCTCCTGGTCGTGGTTTGCGACGTGCTGTTTATTCCGACGTTAGCTTTGTAGATGGTAGTGGTGGAGGATTTGTTGTATTTGCGCGTCTTGAATGTGCCCTTTATGGTGAAGTAAAGATTGGTACAGCTTTTGAGGTTAGCGATAACAGTCGAAAGGTCCATATTAATGGTGTGAACGAGTCGGGTGATTGCCTAACAGATTATTGTCATATTAGTGTCCTAACACCATCTATGGATGGTCTTTTTACAGGTCCTTCGCTTGAGCGTCGTAGTTTTTTGGATCGTATGGTTTTGGCAATTGATCCTTTGCATAGGCGCCGCATAGCCGATTATGATAGAGCTATGCGCGCACGTAATCGTTTGTTTTTAGACGGAAATGAAGATTGCGCTTGGTTTGATGCTTTAGAAAAGCAGATGGCAGAACTGGCGACAGCTATTTCTGCGGCGCGTGTTGATGTTATTCGTCTTTTAAATGACATGTTTACACAAATGCCATCACAGATACCTTTTCCACGAGCTTTTTTGCAAATTGATGGCTTTTTGGAAACAGCTCTTAGTGAAATATCAGCAACTGAAGTTGAAGAACAATTTTGTGATCGATTACGGCATAATCGCGCAATGGATCGTGCTGCTGGTAGGACGTTAGAAGGACCACATCGTGCGGATTTACAGGTTTTTTATGCTGATAAAAATATGGGAGCTGCCTCTTGTTCAACAGGTGAACAAAAAGCGCTGCTGACAGGTTTAGTTTTGTGTCATGCACGTCTAACAGGTATGATATCGGAAAGATCTCCCATTCTTCTTCTTGATGAAATGGCGGCCCATCTTGATTCGCATCGACGTGCTGCTTTATTTGATATTCTTGATGATTTAGCTGTACAAACATTTATGACAGGAACAGATCGTCTTTTATTTGATGATTTAAAAGGACGCGCAGAATTCTTTGAGATTAAGGATGGAGCTTTATTGCCATAAAAACATGCTAAATATTTTTTTAATAAGTGATAGGTCTGAAAGAAAAGGCTTGCTATGTCTGAGATGATAACGATTTTAAATGGTCCTAATTTAAATTTTCTAGGTCAACGTGAGCCAGAAATTTATGGAACTGAAACTTTAGAAGATATTGAAAAAAGATGCAGAGAATGGGCAAAAAAAAATGATATTATAATAAATTTTTATCAAAGTAACTGTGAAGGGCAATTAGTAGCATGGATACAAGAGGCAATAGAGACAAGTTCTGGATTGATCATTAACCCAGCGGCTTACAGTCATACATCTGTTGCACTTCTTGATGCCCTAAAAATGTTTTCAGGGCCGAAAGTAGAAGTTCATTTATCTCATATTTATCAGCGTGAAGCTTTTCGTCACCATTCTTATACATCTGCAGGTGTAGACGCTATCATAACTGGGTGTGGAGGTGATGGATATTGGTTTGCACTTGAGTATATTGCAAAACAATTAAGCAAAACAAATTAAATTGTGATAGATAAAGAGTAAGCGTTTGATAAGAGTAATATAGGCATTGAATTCTCTTGATAATTATTTTCAAATCTGTACAATGTGAGGTGTGTATTTATGACAATTTTTAGTGCGTATGACGGGGGTAAGTGAAGGTGAAAAGCTTTGTTAGACAATTAGAAATGCTTGTGATTTTAGGGGGAGCACTGCTTTTGTCTGGTTGTAAAATTGATGTTATGCAGCCATCAGGTTATGTTGCACGTCAACAGCTCATTTTGATCGTTGTTTGTGTGGTGGTGATGCTTTGTATTGTCATCCCAGTTATGGTGAGTGTGGTATTTTTAGCTATAAAATATCGTGCATCGAATATGAAAGCGGACTATTCTCCTGATTGGGCGCATTCAAATAAAATTGAAGCATTGATGTGGGGTATTCCAGTTGTAATTGTAATGGTTTTAGGTTCATTAACAGCTTATTATACCTATAAGCTTGAACCTACAAATCCTCTTCCAGTGGAAGTTGTGGGTGAAGGAACGCCATTACAGATTGATGCTGTTGCTCTTGATTGGAAATGGCTTTTTATTTATCCTGAATATGGTGTTGCATCGATTAATGAGATTTATGCGCCTGAAGGACGTCAAGTTTTATTGCAATTGACGTCAGAGAATTCTGTTAATGCTTTTTGGGTTCCCAAATTGGGTACAGTTCTTTACGCTATGCCACAGATGAATGCTAAGTTGCATTTGGTCGCTGAAGAGCAAGGCGTATTCAAAGGAGCTTCAGCAAATTACAGTGGCGATGGTTTTGCGAGTATGCGGTTTAAGTGGCATTCCGTTTCTTCTCAGAACTTTGAAGATTGGATTGTAAAAGCTCGGGCTAATGGTCAAGTACTTAATCGCGCATCTTATCGTCAACTTTCTATTGCGCCTCGTATGGGTGATATTGCTGCGAAGGAAAAGGATGCTGAAGTTCGTTATTTTGCACCTGTTGAGAAGCGGCTTTACTATCGTGTTGTTAATCGATGTGTCGATGAAAAGACGGTATGTAATGAAGATTTAATGAAGCGTGCCGCTGCTCAGACACTGTGGGGTGCGCTATGTTCAGTATTTGATCCTGATGTTATTTAAAGAGTTAATAAAGTAAAGAGCCTTTTAACAAAGGTTTCTTTTAAACTTGAATTTCATTTGAAATGGGTTGAGAAATGTTTGGAAGACTTACAGATCCTACGGCAGGTGCTTTTCATGCGCTTGCACATGAACCGATCGTTTTGTATACATGTATTGCAATTGTTTTAGTTGGTTTAATTGCTGTTATTGCTCTAACAGCACTTGGGTGGTGGGGGATTTTATGGCGAAATTGGATCACAACGGTTGACCATAAACGCATAGGAATTATGTATATCGTGCTTGGCATTATCATGCTTGTTCGTGGTTTTGCGGATGCGATTATGATGCGGACACATCAAGCTTTTGCTCTTGGGAGTGAAACAGCGGGTTATTTACCTCCTGAGCATTTCGATCAAATTTTTTCAGCACATGGTACGATCATGATTTTTTTCATGGCCACGCCTATTTTATTTGGTCTTTTTAATTATCTTATACCGCTTCAAATTGGTGCGCGTGATGTTGCTTTTCCCTTTGCAAATAATCTAGGTTTTTGGATTACGGCTGCAGGGGCGATATTGATTAACATATCCTTAGGTGTTGGGAATTTTGGTCGTGGTGGTTGGTTGATGTATCCACCTTTTACAGAATTGCAAACGAGTCCAGATACAGGGGTAGATTATTATTTATGGTCACTTCAGCTTTCTGGTATTGCAACAACAATGGGATCAGTGAATTTTATTGCAACGATGATTAAAATGCGTGCTCCTGGAATGACAATGATGAGAATGCCTATTTTTTGTTGGAGTGCTTTTGTCAGCAATGTTCTTATTTTAGTTATTTACCCTGTCTTAGCTGTAGCATTTGCATTGTTGGCGTGTGATCGTTATTTGGGCATGAATTTCTTTACCAATGTTGCTGGTGGAAATCCAATGGTGTGGATTAACTATGTTTGGATTTTTGGTCATCCTGAAGTTTATGTTTTAGTTGTTCCTGCTTTTGGAATCGTTTCTGAGGTTGTATCAACTTTTTCTTCAAAACGTCTCTTTGGTTATACCTCAATGGTATGGGCAATGTTGGTTATTTTGATTCTTTCTATGCTTGTTTGGGGGCATCACTTCTTTACAATGGGTGGCGGTGAAGCTGTGAATACTTTCTTTGGTATTGCAACGATGATTATTGCGGTTCCAACAGGTGTTAAAGTCTTTAATTGGCTGCTGACCATGTATAAGGGGCGGATTCGCTTTGAGCCTCCAATGCTTTGGTGCATGGGAATGATTTTTACATTTGTTGGTGGTGGGTTGACAGGTGTTTTGTTGTCTATTGTGCCTGCTGATTGGCAGTTTCATAATTCGTTGTTTTTGGTAGCGCATTTCCATCATACAATTATTGGGGGGGTCGTTTTTGCGTACTTAGCGGGGATTGCATTTTGGTTTCCAAAAGTTTTCGGTTATAAACCGAATCGGGCATTGGGTATTGCATCTTTCTGGTGTTGGTTTATTGGTTTTTACCTTGCCTTTTTCCCAGTCTACGCACTTGGTTTAATGGGGGCGACGCGTCGTCTCCAGCATTACATGGAACCTAGTTGGCAACCAATGTTTATGATTGCTGCATTGGGTGCTATTATTATCTTGCTCGGTATCCTTTGTTTTGTGCTGCAAGTTGTTTTGGCGGTTTGGTACGGTATTAAACATAAAGGATGCTTACCGGTGATAATAGGTGATCCTTGGGGTGATGCACGAACACTTGAATGGTCTATCTCTTCACCGCCTCCTTCTTACAATTTTGCAATACTTCCAGAGGTACAATCTGATGATGCTTATTGGAATATGAAGAAGAATGGTTATCAGCGTCCGACAAGTGGATTTGCAAAAATTCATATGCCATCAAATACGTCCGCTGGAATTATTGCAGGATTCTTTTCATTGGTTGTCGGTTTCGCCCTTGTTTGGCATATTTGGTGGCTTGTTGCGATTGGATTGATTGGTTTTGTTGCAACGATTGTGTGTCATTCGTTAACAGGCGATCATCATGGTTACTATATTCCAGCTGAAGAAGTGCAGAAAACAGAGGACGCTTTTACAGCTGTTCTTAAAGAACAAGGAGTAGCAGTATGAGCGCGGTGACAATGAATAACGCGAGTACTATAGATGAACTTCACCACGATAGTAGTTCGGTAATGACGTTTGGTTTTTGGGTCTATATTCTTTCAGACTTGATCCTGTTTTCAACACTGTTTTCAAGTTTTGCTGTATTTTCTGCTTCTTATGGCGGTGGTAAAGCGGGCAATGAGTTTATAGATTTAAAGTTTGTTTTGGTTGAGACTGCTTTCTTGTTGTTTTCATCCGTCACTTATGGCTTTGCAATGGTACAAGCACATAAAAATAACATCAGTGGTGTTCGTTTATGGATGGCTATTACCTTTGTATTGGGGTTTTGCTTTATTGGAATGGAAATTTACGAATTTCATGAACTTTTGAACGAGGTATTCTATTACGATCCTAATGCTTATGCAGGTATTGATCCTGCAACAGGTTTACAGCTTTTTGGACGAGAAGTTCTATCTGCATATTGGTCAGCGTTTTTTGCTTTAGTTGGTACCCACGGTCTTCATGTAAGTGTTGGTCTTCTCTGGATGATAGTGATGTTTTTTCATCTTCGTCGTAATGGTTTGGATCAGAACAATAAAACACGTTTAGCATGCCTTTCCATTTTTTGGCATTTACTTGATATTGTATGGATTGGTGTTTTCACCATGGTTTATCTATTAGGAGCGTTGTGATGAGCGTGCAAAATGAAACACATGGTCCCAGTACTGGTTCCTATTTAGTTGGCTTTATTCTGGCTGTATTTTTCACTTTGGGTTCTTTTATTCCTGTGATGTATGGGATGATGGAAAGTTGGGCAGTTAGTACGAAGGTTGCGTATCTTATTGGGATGGCGATTATTCAGATTATAGTACAAATTGTTTTCTTTTTGCACTTGAATTCTGGTCCAGATGCCAAGTGGAATTTAAGCGCGTTGTGGTTTGCTGCTATTTGCGTTTTTGTTATTATTGGGGGAACTTGGTGGGCTATTTCTCATTTGAATTATAATATGATGGGTGGTTCAGGACGTGTTATTGAACCGGAAATATCAAGTGGAGATGATTCTTCAGTATCTGAGCAGTTATCAGACAAAGACATATCCGTAAGAAAACAGCCAGAAAAGATACAGGGCTCAGAAGTTTCGATTGAGCAAGGTGCAAGTATGCAAACTCCTGTAGATCAAGTTCCTGGTTCAGAAATGCCCATGGGGCAGGGTCTAGGTACGCAAACTCCTGTAGATCAAGCACCTGGTTCAGAAATGCCTATGGGGCAGGGTCTAAGTACGCAAACTCCTGTAGATCAAGCACCTGGTTCAGAAATACCTATGGGTCAGGGTCTAAGTACGCAAACTCCTGTAGATCAAGCACCTGGTTCAGAAATGCCTATGGGTCAGGGTCTAAGTACGCAAACTCCTGTAGATCAAGCACCTGGTTCAGAAATGCCTATGGGGCAGGGTTTAAGTACGCAAACTCCTGTAGAAGAGTAGTGGTTAGAAATATCTGTGGAGCTGATGCGGCATGTATCAGCTCTTACAAGAAATTCGTGGGATATTAAAGAGGGGGTAGGTACAAGATATCAATGAAATGAGTAGTATCATTATTTTGAATGTACTTTTATTTTATAAAAGAGAAATTCCATGGGGTATTGAGTTAAGCTTTAATTTTTGAGACAAATAGCTCTTTGTAGAATATACAAAAAGTGATATTTATACAATTCACTACAAAGAGAGAGAATGTGAAAAACAAGTTTTTATGTTGTATAAGATAAAAAAAGCTACGAAGCAGTAACGTTTTTATGATTTACAGGATTTATATTAAAGATACCATTAAAGTTATTTGCAATAATAATATGCCATTTAAATCAAAAATTTAGAGAATAATCAGAAACATAATGAAAACCGTTGCAATGACAATTATTGGTGCCGGTTCTTTTGGTACTGCATTAGCGATTGCTCTTGCCCGTAATGGTCATAATGTTTTACTTTGGGGATATAATGCTCAACATATCCAAGAATTACAAGAAAAGCGCTGTAATCAAGTATATTTACCCGATATTCAATTTCCTGAAAATTTATTACTTGAAGCTTCGCTTGAGACTGCAATAGCAGCAAGTCACAATATATTAATCGCTGTTCCAAGCCATGTATTTCATCAAGTTTTGTATAATATTCAGCCTTATTTAGATCAGCATTCACGTGTTATTTGGGCAACAAAAGGTTTAGAACATGGTAGCGGACGTTTCTTACAAGAGGTTGCTCGTGAGGTTTTAGGTGAAAAAATTCCTTTAGCTGTTTTTTCTGGACCAACTTTTGCTCAAGAACTCGCTATTGGTTGGCCTACTGCAATGACGATAGCAGCTTCTGATGTTGAGTTTGGTAAAGAATTGCAGCAACTTTTTCATTGTGACAAAAGTTTTAGAGTTTATAAAAGTTCAGATATGATTGGTGTTCAATTAGGGGGAGCAGTTAAAAATGTTATTGCTATTGGTGCAGGAATATCAGATGGCATGGGATTTGGGGCAAATGCACGAATAGCTCTCATCACACGAGGATTAGCTGAAATCAGTCGTTTAGGGGGGGCTATGGGTGCTGAGCTTTCCACATTTATGGGAATGACAGGCTTAGGTGATCTGGTTTTGACATGTACTGATAATCAGTCGCGTAATCGCCGTTTTGGAATACTTCTTGGTAAAGGAATAGATATAAAAGAAGCGGAAAAACAAATTGGTCAGGTTGTGGAAGGGTACTTAAATACTAAGGAAGTACATACGTTGGCGCAGCGTATTGGGGTGGAAATGCCCATTGTAGAACAAATTTATCAAATTCTCTATTGTGGTAAAAACATAACTGAAGCGGCAAACACATTACTAAGCCGCGCCCTCAAGGATGAAATACAATGATGTCTTGTTTTTTAAAAAATAATTCCAATCGTAAAAAATAGAAACATGCTATGATAGACATATAAAATAAATTGTATTGATGGTTGTATAAGGCAGTCATATTCCAGCAAATTATAGATTCATATCATTCGATTCTTTATAAAACATGGCTGAAATATAAAAGTTTTAGCTTTTGTCTAAGAGCTATTTCTTTGAAAATAGATTATCGTTTCCACTTACGCATGTTTATGTAATGTAATGAACAAGATATTTTGATTGTCTCTTAAATTCATCTCACAATGATATTTGCAAACAAAATAATACAAGACTCATTAGGTAGAAGTATCTTATTTATGTAACGTATAAGCTAAGAATATCAGGGCAGGGATATTGTGTATCTCTGTTTTTGTAATTCTTTAAAACAAGAAGACAATCTAATTTGGGAAGAAGATGAAATTTTAAAGATAAAAACCAATTCTCATCTTTACAATTATTTTTAAATTCAGTTTTACGCTATCGAAAGCAATATCTTTTAAATAATGGAGATTATCTCACACCTTTATTTTTTCATTTTCTAATGAAAGCATTTCTCTGATGTGTCAGGTAAAATAGAATGCCCAAAAAACCCGATTGTTGTTGTATATTCACGCGTTTATTTTAAAGAGACCTCTCTTAAAACTCTAAAGCCCAATTCGTGACGGGGACCGTGAATAGTGTAGCGATAAAGCCATTGTGCGCATCCCCATCTTTACGTTTATGAAGGAGGAAGCCGAGCATCATTACCCCCTCGATGTTGAGACAGTTCTTGGCAATTGAAGTTGTTCAGTAGAGATATTTACGCCTTTTATTTTCTCACATGTCAATTCTGTTTTTTATATGCAAGAAATGATTTTTGGAATTACAACTTTAAAAGTCTAAGATTGAAAAAATGTTATTGTACTTGTTTGTGGCTGTCATCTAAACTGAAAAAAATGTGATTATAAAGATAACAAATTGATTTATATGAATAATTCATTTTATTTTTGTATTGAGTTAATTAAAAAATATGTGTTTTCTTGTCACAAGCGGGTTAGTATGTGGATAAAAATTATTAAAAATACTTCTAATGGATCATCTCACGTATCAAGAGTTGTTTCAACATTAGAATATGGCAAGTAAAATGATGGTGTCGGTTTGTCATCTGTATAAACATTAAAATGGTGGTGCAAAAAGGATTTGATGTACTTCACAGGGATTTTTTATACGTATCTACAGATACCATTGTGAAATGGAATGGCGTGCATTGAGAGATATCTTTAAAAAATGCATGAAGGAGCAACAACTGTAGTGTTTTTGGGCGTTCTCTTTTATCTGACACATTAGAGAAATGCTTTCATTAAAAAATGAGAAAAATAAAGGTGTGAGGTAAAGCGTAACCTCTATTATTAAAAAAATATTGATGCGGATGCTTTGAAAACCGTAAAGCCTCATTAAAGAATAATAGTAAGGCTAATGATTGATTTGTTGACGCCTTCATATTCTTCCTAAATTAGATTGTATTTCCGTTTCAAGAATAAACCAAACGGTAGGCAATATTTTTTTCAATTTGGTATACAAAAGCTGAGACTAAGGATTTTAATAATTCTCTAATCTCTGTTTCAAACTGCGGTGGCATGAGGGCTGGATATTGATTTATAAGCAACGGCAAAAGCATATGCTTTAGTAAAGTAAATAACGTCCTAAAATACAAAATTTATCAACCATGGATTGAAAAAATATTCGGATTTTTTATAAAATAATTTGCAAAACAAGGCATCATATATCTGGTTTTGTATTACACTTATTCTTATAAAGCCCCCCACAGGTGACTTACGTCATATTTTTCTAAGTGCGATGATTTTTATCCTTCCTGAGTATCATCACTTTTTTTCAGTTCTTCAAGTATTGGCATAGACATGATGTTATAGCCTGAATCAACATAATGGATTTCACCTGTAACACCTGATGATAAGTCAGAGAGTAAATAAAGAGCAGATTTTCCAATTTCATGAATATTTACGGTACGCCGTAATGGGGCATTACGGCGTTGATGTGAAAATATTGCCCGTGCGGCTGCAATACCATTACCTGCTAAAGTTCTAACAGGACCAGCGGAAATCGCATTGACACGGATATTTTGAGGACCAAAGTCCGCTGCTAAATAACGGACCATAGCTTCTAAAGCTGCTTTAGCAACACCCATGATGTTATAATTAGGCACAACTTGCTGTGAAGCACCATAGGTAAGAGTTAAAAGTGTTCCTCCATTGGGCATAAGCTTACTCGCACGCTGAGCAATTTCAGTAAAGGAATACGCTGAAATAACCATCGTACGTTGAAAGTTTTCACGTGTTGTAACATCAACGTAACGCCCTTTTAGCTGATTTTTATCTGAAAAACCAATGGCATGGACAATAAAATCAATAGTTTCCCATTCTTTTTCAAGTTGCTCAAAGACGTAGTCAATATTTTCACTTTTTTCAACATCACACTCTAGCACTAATTTGCAGCCAAGTTTATCTGCTAGAGGCTGAACACGTTTTCCAAAAGCATTTCCTTGATAAGTCAATGCTAGTTCAGCTCCTGCTTGTGCGAGCTGACAGGCAATGCCCCAAGCAATTGAATGGTCATTCGCAATTCCCATAATAAGGCCACGTTTGCCCTCCATCAAACCTTTCATATTATTCTCCGTAAGACCGTGCTTTTTTCAATTACTAAGAACTTTTGTTTATTCATAGCGTTGGAAAACAAGCGTTGCATTGGTACCGCCAAAGCCAAAAGTATTTGACAACACGGTATTAAGTTGTTGATGATCGCGGCGTTTACGAACAATTGGCATATCGGCAAAAGCTGGATCAAGTTCTTCAATATGAGCACTTTCACAAATAAAATTATGATTCATCATTAACAATGTATAGATTGCTTCTTGAACACCAGCTGCACCCAAGGAATGTCCTGTTAGAGATTTGGTAGCGGAAATTGGGGGGCATTGATCACCTGCTCCAAAGACACGACGGATAGCTTCTATCTCAGGAGGATCACCAACAGGAGTTGCTGTCGCATGGGGATTGATATAATCAATTTTATTATTGACTGTTGCAAGGGCCATGCGCATGCACCGTTCCGCTCCCTCTCCTGATGGGGCAACCATATCATGCCCATCGGATGTCGCACCGTATCCAACGATTTCTCCGTAGATCTTTGCACCGCGTGCTTTAGCAAGTTCTAAATCTTCAAGGACTAAAACACCAGCCCCTCCAGCAATGACAAAACCATCACGATTAACATCATAAGCACGTGAAGCTTTGTGAGGGATGTCATTATATCTGCTGGACATAGCGCCCATAGCATCGAATAAAACAGATAGTGTCCAATCCAGATCTTCGCAGCCACCCGCAAAGACGCGTTTCTGCTTACCATATTGAATCATTTCGTAAGCATTACCAATACAATGATTTGAGGTAGCACAAGCTGAAGAGATTGAATAATTGATCCCCTTTATTTTAAAGAAAGTTGCAAGTGTTGCGGATGCTGTAGAACTCATCGCTTTAGGGACAACAAAAGGTCCAACACGTTTTGGACCTTTTTGGCGTGTAATATCAGCAGCCTCAACGATTGAATGTGTTGAAGCACCTCCAGAACCCATAATAATACCCGTGTGTTCATTCGATACTTCATGCGGTTCTAGACCCGCATCAGCAATTGCCTGATCCATGGCGATGTGATTCCATGCTGTTCCACGCCCATGAAAACGTAGAGCGCGTCGATCTACAAGTTCTTCTATATTAATATCGGGTTTGCCATAAACTCTGCTACGAAAGCCTAATTCGGCATATTGAGGTGCGTAAGAAATTCCGGATTTTGCTTCACGTAAACTGGTTAAAACAGCTCCAGGGTTATTTCCAATCGCGGAGACAATTCCCATTCCGGTTACAACAACTCGAC
This sequence comes from Bartonella sp. CM120XJJH, assembly GCF_042194715.1. NCBI lineage: Bacteria > Pseudomonadati > Pseudomonadota > Alphaproteobacteria > Hyphomicrobiales > Bartonellaceae > Bartonella > Bartonella sp. CM120XJJH. The sequence continues at coordinate 220,892 of NZ_JBHINE010000001.1, forward strand.
GCATTCATACCTCCTCGTTCCATACAGAATAGTGAAAAGTTCTTTCTAATGGAAATAACGTTCAATCTTCTTTGAATAAAGCAACGCGTAAATCATTCGCCTTATAAATAGTCTCTCCATCTGCTTTTAACCACCCATCAGCTATTCCTAAGACTAAATTTCCACGTCGAATACGCTTAAAATCTATTTCATATTCAAGAATTTTGGTTTGTGGAGTTACCATCCCTGATAACTTTACTTCACCTGTTGATATCGCTCTTCCTTTTCCTGGTTCGCCTAGCCAACCAAGAAAAAAGCCTGTTAATTGCCACATACCATCCAGTCCGAGACATCCTGGCATGACGGGATCGCCTATAAAGTGACAATTAAAGAACCACATGTCAGGTGTAATGTCAAATTCGGCGCGAACCATCCCTTTATCGTATTTACCATCAGTTTCACTAATTTGAGTGATTCGATGAATCATCAACATTGGCGGTGCTGGCAATTGCGCATTACCTCTACCAAACATTTCGCCGCGAGCGCAGCTTAGAAGCTCTTCATAAGTGTAGCGAGACTTTTGTTCAGCCATTGTTACTCCATTTATTTGCATATATCTTTATTTCTGCGCTTTTCTCAACCTACTTTTAGAGCAAATTTTAAAGAGAGGGAAATGATTTTATATCATTTTTAATGACAAAAGCCTTTTTTTATGTATTCTACATAGGTAATTATTTAAAAATGGAATACAAGATTACACCATACTATTCCCATTTTTTTGTATTTTGATCTTATTTAGCAGGAATATATTTGGGTTTGTAATATGTCAGTGAGTGCAGACAATTTAGATATCAATGAAGAGCAACAGTTCACAAAAGAGTGTGGAAAAATTGTGCAATATTATTCCATTTCTATGTTAGAAAAGCGTTTGCGTCAAAATGGTTTGCGTCCAACACGTCAGCGGTTGGAACTTGCGCATATGATTTTTTCCCAAGGAAATCGTCATATTACTGCTGAAGAGCTCTATGAGGAAGCTGTGAGGGCAGGTGTACCTGTATCTTTAGCAACGGTTTATAATACGCTTCATCAATTTACGGAAGCGGGATTATTACGGATTATTGCCGTAGAAGGCTCAAAAACTTGGTTTGATACCAATACCTCTGATCACTACCATTTTTATATAGAAGGCGAAAATCGTATTCTTGATATTCCTTACAATTTGGAAGAAGCTCCCATTATTAGAAATTTGCCTGAGCCACCAGAAGGTATGGAAATTTCACATGTTGATTTGATCGTGCGATTGAAACCAAAAAATCAATCTTGTGATAGGCAGTGAAGATATTCAATGAGGAATAAAAATTAAACTTGATGAGTTTGAGCGTTCACCAACCTTTTACTTTTTCATCAGGATAGATTCCCCATAACTGGGGTTGCTGAAGCCATCCGCGCGTATTATTAATGTTTAGTTCGCACCATTGTCCATCACATTGGCGGATATTACCAATGACATTAGGTTCTACTTCCGCCACAAGTTCTGCGTTGTCGGTGGGGTTTTTTCGTAGCATCAGCCTTTTTGTTTTATCTTTTTGCCATGGAATAGTTATAGCGGTTCGCTTTCCCGATAAAAGCGATTGATACACCCATCCCTCATCGCCTTCTGCATCACGAATTTTGCGCCATTGATCATATTCTTGAATGATTTCAATAGGTAATCCCTTCTTTTTGTAGGTAAAAATGATAGAATAGTTGCTTCCTGGTCCGACGCGTACATTAACGCTGGTGGGTTTAATAGAAGCAAATCGCGGAAGTGGTAAACCACTAGGCCCTAAATTTTGATTAAATGTTTGTGCATGCAACAAATGAGGTGAACCCAATACAATGACTGTTGTTATTAAGATACATGATGCGAGTATTGAAATACGAAACCAACGAGAATTTTGCACACCGAACTCCTTTATTTCGTCATATATTGGAAATTTAAAATCTGAAAGATAAGACTGGAAACTGATAAAAAGTATGACACACTGCTCGTTAAAGAGATCTAAACGATGAGCAAATTGCTACAAAAATATCAAAATAAGGAAAACAAAAGTTTGTATTTCTTAGTGCTTATTTTGTTTATGAGGGGATAGATATAAATAAACATTGGATTTTTATGTAGCTGTACGCGCGATAAAACAGTAAAGCATACTGGAGCCGTCTGGAGCCGTAGCAGTTTTTGTACAGGAAATTAGGGCTAACGTATTGCATCTCTTTTCTAAGTTTGTTTCTCGAAGTAAAAGTACATGTATGCATATTATGAACAAAGCTGTTCAGTAAAGGGGGTATCGTGTGGCATGAAAAAAGTTTTGAATGGACAAAATAATACGATAAATAAAATATTTAAGCGTAAAAATATGAGCAACATTATAGAGTAGGTTGATATGTGAAGGGCTAATTTTAACAGGACACTTTTTCGTGATAATCCATTTTATAAAATTTGCTATACCATAATCTTATACCATGATAATGCTTATCTGTATGGTAGATAAGGTGGCTCCATCGTTCTATTTATCAGCTTTCAATGTTATGCAGTTCCTATTATTTAGGGTGTTCATAAGAAGCATTTTTGTTTTTTCTTAAATAGCTTTTATTCCATTTGCATACGAATTCCGCTTATGATGTACAAGAAAATAATCTTCATTGATTCAATATGAGAAGGTGTTGAGAAACTTTACGTGATTCAGAATTATTACTTAATATGAAAAACGATTACTTATAGTGATAAATCAATGCGTTAAAAACTTTAACTCGCTATTTAAATTGTAAAAATATTTCCATCAAAAATGGTAATAAAAGGCACATTCATCCATATTAAAATACAGTGGTTTCTCTGTTTATTGTCAATTTTCTTTTTCTCTAACTCTGTATAGAAGAAAGTTGAATGAAATAGAAGGGCTTATTCGATACACTTATGAGGGTAATTACATAAGTGATAAATAGAAGACATTTAGCAAGAAAAAAGAATCTGTAGTGCAGTGGTTGAAATTCGTCATCCTCTAGAGAGACAGAGGCAAGAGATATAAAAAGTTATGGAAGTATATCGTTTTGTTACATAACTGAAGGGAAAGAGGATTATGCATTTGATATAATATTTTTACACACAACCGCATATTGCGATAGTTATTTTTGTTTTGCAATCTGATCTAGGATGTTCGAAAGATGTAGAATATTTAAAGACAAAAAAAGAAAATCATCATGAAATTTTCACATAAAAACAGTTATTTAAGAGATATCCAGAAAAAGAAAAGTTATAGCGAAAAGTGATAATAAAACACCTCACACTCAATTCACAGAGGAACAAGTCACTTAAATATCTAAAGTGTAGTTTGTTATCTATTTTTGAAATATAAGAGTGAAATAAAAGCCACCTCTATGATAGAAACCTTATTATTTTCAAATAACTAACATACTATACAACATTGCACAAGAAAACCTACACAAAAGCAATTTATTAAAACCACCTATGAAAATAAAATCTTCTAGTAGCTTATTATCTATTGCTTATGCAATTATATAATATCATAAAGTATATTACTTCGCCGCAACAGTTCGTCCGTTACTAACAAAACCTTCTCTTTGCGCACGCTTACGAGCAAGCTTACGTGTACGACGAATAGCCTCAGCCTTTTCACGAGCACGCTTCTCAGATGGCTTCTCATAATAACTACGCATTTTCATTTCACGGAAGATACCTTCACGCTGCATCTTTTTTTTCAACGCGCGGAGCGCTTGGTCAACATTATTATCACGAACGAGTACTTGCACTATCTATCCTGCTTTTTTCAGTGTCATAAATGATAGGAAAAACCTACGTCCTTTTAAAGGCATATCCAAAAGGACAAACACCTATATCATATAAAGAAGGCATTTGTCTATATCGCTTTTTAAAATTCTATTCTTTTTGCAATAAAACGCTTTTTATAATGAATGATAGAATTTACGGTTATAAATTTATGAAAGTCCTTGTATTTGATCATTTTCGTCAAGATGAATTTTTTCAGCTGTGGGATAATGGGGTAGTCCCGGCATGGTCATAACATCTCCACAAATGACAACAATAAAGCCGGCTCCCGCACAGAGACGAACTTCTCGTACGGGAATTTCAAAATCAACAGGAGCACCATATTGCTTGGGATCAGAAGAAAAAGAATAAGGTGTTTTTGCCATACAAATAGGGTAGTCCCCAAAACCTTCTTTTTCCCAAGATTCAAGTTGTTTGAGAATAGGGGTTGGGATGACGGCGCCACGCCCACCGTATAGTTTTGTTATAATACAATTAATTTTTTGAACGAGTGGAATATTATCTTGATATAAAACTTTAAAATGAGAATGTGTTTCTTCAATCAAGGTAACGAGTTCTTGTGCAAGTTCTATAGCGCCTTTTCCACCTTGTTCCCAATGCTTACAGATAATAGCTTTGTGTCCAGTTGTTGCAACTATTTTTTGTAATGTTTTTATTTCAGCATCGCTATCGCTGTTAAAATGATTGATAGCCACAACACAAGGAATACCGTAGTGCTCCATATTTTTTATATGTCGTAAAAGATTGGCTGTTCCTTTTTCTAAAGCGGTGATATTTTCTTCTGTCAGGTTATTTTTATCCACACCACCATTCATTTTTAATGCACGAATAGTTGCGACGATCACTGTAGCATTTGGTACAATACCTGCTTGTCTACATTTGATATTGAAGAACTTTTCTGCTCCAAGATCTGCTCCAAACCCTGCTTCTGTGACAACATAATCAGCAAGTTTTAAAGCAGTTTTTGTTGCTATAACTGAATTGCAACCATGAGCAATGTTGGCAAAAGGTCCTCCATGAACGAGAACAGGGTTATTTTCAATTGTCTGTACGAGATTGGGTTGTATAGCATCTTTGAGAAGAACTGCCATTGCACCTTCCGCATTGAGATCAGAAACGGTGATGGGCGTTTTATCATAACGATAAGCAACAATAATTTTTTTGAGTCTTTGTGTAAGGTTTTCTAAATTTTCAGAGAGACAAAGAAGTGCCATAATTTCTGACGCAACAGTAATATCAAAACCTGTTTGGCGTGGAAAACCATTTGTTATGCCCCCCAATGAAATAACAATATCGCGCAATGCACGGTCATTCATATCAAGAACGCGTTTCCAAACAATGCGACGTGGATCAATGTTTAGAGTATTGCCCCAATAAAGATGATTATCTATCATCGCGGCAAGAAGATTATGAGCAGCTGTAATAGCATGAAAATCACCGGTAAAATGTAAATTAAGGTCATCCATTGGAACGACTTGCGCATAACCACCACCAGCAGCACCACCTTTTACGCCAAAACAGGGACCTAAAGACGGTTCTCTCAAGGTAGCGATTGTTTTTTTACCAATAAGATTAAGAGCATCATTTAGTCCAACTGTTGTTGTTGTTTTGCCTTCTCCGGCAGGTGTGGGATTGATAGCTGTGACGAGGATAAGTTTACCATCTGGATTTTTATTAAGCGATTTTATGTATTCAGAAGAAATTTTAGCTTTATCATGGCCATAGGGAATAAGATTTTCATGTGAGATACCAATTTTTTGTGCAATTTCAATAATATGTTGTTTTTTAGCAGTGCGAGCAATTTCAATATCTGTTTTAAGCATGGAAAAATTCTTTAAACTTAACTTTTATTAATGTTCGGGATCTGTACCCCATGAATTAATTAGAAGAATTCATAGAGAACAAAAAATGTTAAGATATCATAGAAGTCGATGATATGCCATGCAAGAGATAATGCTAAAGAAGCACAAGAAGAGTTTTATTGTTTTTTAGGAAAAGAATCTCTCTGCTTTTAAGCAGTAAAAATACGTTTAATTCAATTAAAAATATTTCGAAAAGAAGCTTTGGTTTGCAACAAAATTCTGATGATATTAATGGATACCATAAGTGTTTGATGGTGGTACGTTTGAGAAGTAGTTTATTTATTCTTTCCAACAACACACTGAAAAAGTTTTATATGGTGATAAACCGGAATTTATGGTGGCACATCTGAAGTGCCTCTTAAGTTGGAACTGCTAGAAATAAAATATTCAGAAATATCCAGTTATGGAAAAATTAGAAATCAGCACGTGAAAAATTACCTGACTGATTAGAGAGTATAATCCGGAAGAGACCAAAAACAAGCGCATAGATTGAAAAAAGAAAACAACAACACACGCTACTCACGCAATCGCTATGATTATTAGCTAACAAAAGCACCTTGGGGCTGCATTGAAGGACTCGTAACATCCTATTCTAGCAAAATAGCTAAAGAAACGACTCACAACAGAATGAAATAACAAAATGCAAAAAAATCAAAGATAGGTAAAAATAAATCACAAAATAAAGAATTTAAAAAGCCTGACTTTATAAGTAAGGTATTATATTGATAGATGGCGCACCCGAAGAGATTCGAACTCCTGACCCCCAGATTCGTAGTCTGGTGCTCTATCCAGCTGAGCTACGGGTGCATACACTTCAATTTTTTACATTGTCTAAGACAAAAGGTTCCTAATCGTTTCATTCAAGAAATGCAAGTGAAACTTGGGGCGTCATAAAAAAATCTCTCTTTTTTATGAGATATTTTAAAAAAGGATATAATATATTATTGTTTCAGTTGGTTTTGATTTGATCATTTTTTTGTTTTGACCGTACAAAGCAATATGAACGATAGTTAACTTGACGTTTTAATCTATGAAAGATAGTCAAGCAGGGATGAGATGTGTTTTTTGCGGTGGGGGTAAGATATATACACCCGCTGTATGGTTTTTGTGTAAAACGCCGATATTACTGTTGAAAACTATTTCAGATGAACATGACACAGCAAGGATGGGTGTATGGCGTTATTAAAAAAGAGCTTTCCATTAGTGTTTTTAATCGTTGTTTTAACGGTTACTTATTGGGCTGGAAAAAAGAGTGCAGAACAACCCATTTCTATAGTGGATAAAACAGGAGTATCCCATAAAGCTTCAAAGGAAAAAATGGGACGACCACCGGTGAATGTTGTCGTTGATCTTGTAAAAGTTCAAGATCTTTATGAACAACTTAACGTGCTTGGGAGTGGAAAAGCTCTTGCAGAAGTCGATCTTACCCCTTTATCCTCAGGTGTTATTGATAAGCTTTTTGTATCAGCTGGCACAAAAGTACAAGCCGATGATGTGATTGCAAAGCTTGATTCTAAAAAAGAGGAAATAGCGGCTGCAAAAGCAAAAGTACAACGTGATAATAATGCGTTAACGCTTTCGCGCATTCTTAAATTACGCGCCAGCAATACAGCAACGGAAGTTCAAGAAATTATGGCACGCTTAGAGTTGGATAACGCAAATTTAGTTTTGCGTAATGCTGAATTAGAGCTCGATAGGCGAACAATTCGTGCACCGATTCCTGGAGTTGTTGGTATTTTGCCCGTTGATGCGGGGAATAATGTAGCCCTTAATACTGTAATAGGCCGTATTGAGAATAGAGAACGTATTTTGGTCGATATATGGGCCCCTGAACGATATGTGTCGCGCATCCATAAAGGAGATGAGGTAACGGCAACGTTAACAGCGCAGCCAGATAGATCTTTTGTTGGTCATATTTATGCGATTGATAATATCGTTGATCCAGAAAGTCGCACACTTCATGCTCAGGTTGAAATTAATAATGAAAAAGATACGCTCATGTCTGGTATGTCCTTTTCTGTTGTCTTGCAATTTCATGGTGGTTCTTTTCCTGTCGTTAATCCTCTTGCTGTTCAATGGAACAGTAAAGGGTCATTCGTTTGGCGCGTGAGAGAAGGAAAAGTAGAGTCTATACCCGTATCAATTATTCAGCATAAAGCGGATCAGGTTTTCGTGAAAGCTGCCCTAGAAAATGGTGATCAGGTTGTCATTCAAGGGGTGCAAATGCTTTATCCAGGAAGTAAAGTAACTATTGATGATCCAAAGTCCCATCAACAGCAATTATCAGCAGGTTATGGAATGGATATACAATGAGCCAAGAATTGAGCACAAAACAGCCTACGTCAAAGGTGGAGCAAGGTGGTCTCATTACCTTATTTATTCGCAGACCGGTTTTTACTCTTGTTTTGAATGCTATGATCATCATTGCAGGATTTGCAGCATGGTTAAATGTTGATGTAAGAGAATTACCCGATGTTGATACTCCCGTAACAACGATTGTGACGATGTTTTCTGGTGCATCGGCAGAAACAATTGATCGTGAAGTTACAAAAGTTATAGAAGATGCTGTTTCTCGTGTTTCAGGTGTTAAGACGATTTCTTCAACGTCTTCTTTTGGACGCTCCCGTGTGCAGATTAATTTTAATGTCGGTGTTGATTTGAATGTAGCGGCATCTGATATTCGTGATGCTCTCTCCCGTGTTACCTATTCTTTACCGAAAGATGCGGATTCGCCTTTGATTATTAAAGCAGATTCGAATGCTGCTGCCATGATGTATTTGGTTGTGACGTCACCAACAATGAGTGTTGATGATTTAACCACGATTGTAAACGATCAGATTGTTGATGCTATTTCTGCTGTTGATGGTGTTGGTGATGTACAGGTCGATAGTGCTCGCACAAAGATTTTTCAGATTGATATAGATCAAGCAAAACTTGCAAGTTATGGATTAACTGTAGCAGATATTTCACGTGTTCTTGCTGATATGACAACAGATGTGCCAGTAGGGTCATTACGCAATTCTAAGCAAACTTTAGTTGTACGTGCTACTGCACGTTTAACAACACCAGAATCTTTTGAACAAGTTGTTTTAAAGCCTCATGTGCATCTTGGTGATGTTGCGCATGTTACTTTATCGCCGGATATAGAAACGGTTATTCTTCGTATCAATGGAAAGACAGGTATTGGATTAGGTATCGTACGTAAAGCACAATCCAACACTCTTAATATTTCTGAAGGTGTGAGAGCTGTTGTTGATAATCTCAAAAGTATTGTTCCTTCTTCTGTACATATAGACGTTATTAATGACGATGCAATTTTTATTAAAAGTGCCCTTCATGAGGTTGAGGTTGCGTTGGTCATTGCTATTTTGAGCGTTGTCTTGGTCATTTTTCTTTTTCTCAAAGACATTCGTGTAACACTGATACCTGCTTTATCTCTTCCTGTCGCTTTGATTGGTACCATTGCAGCTATTTATCTTGTAGGATTTTCATTGAATATTCTCACATTTTTAGGACTTGTTTTAGCAACAGGGCTTGTTGTGGATGATGCCATTGTTGTTCTTGAGAATATTGTTCGGTGGCGCAACATGGGATTAGGTTCCAGAGCAGCGGCGGTGATAGGAACACGTGAAGTATTTTTTGCTGTTTTAGCAACAACATTGACATTAGTGGCTGTGTTTGTTCCTATTTCCTTTCTTCCTGGGCAAGTTGGAGGACTTTTTAGAGAATTCGGTTTTGTTTTGGCAATTTCTATTTTGCTTTCTTCAATTGTTGCTTTAACACTTTGTCCCATGTTGGCTTCACGTTTTCTCAAAGAACATATTGAGGATAAAGAGGAAAAGTCCCATCATTATTTTACTTTTTTATATAAATTAGGTACTTTTTTTCATAAGGCATATACTTACAGTTTGCATAAGTGTTTAGAAAAGCCTTGGGCTGTTGTTTTTGCTTCACTTATTTTTGGGGGTCTTTGTGTTGGAGGCTATACGAAGCTACAACAGGAATTAACGCCAGCAGAAGACAGAGCTGTGATCTTTTTGGTCATTAATGGACCACAAGGGATTTCGACACAATATTTGAACGAGCAGGTAGAGCAAATTGAAGCAAGTCTACAGCCATTACGTGATGCAGGGGAGATTGCTAACAGTTACTCTATCGCGGGTATTGGAGGTTCACCCAATACTGCTTTTTTGATTTTATTGCTTTCATCTTGGGATAAACGTTTACGTAGTCAGCAAGAAATTGTGAAAGATGTTAATGCAAAGGTTAAACAGTTTCCTGCAGTTTTTGTGTTTGCTGCGCAGGGAAATTCTCTAGGTGTGAGCGGAACTGGGCAAGGGTTACAATTTGCAATTCTTGGCAATGATTATGCAACATTACAACCCATTGCTGATAAGCTGGTGAGTGCTTTACAAGATGATCCGCGTTTTATTCGCCCACGCCTTACTGTTGATGCAACACAACCGCAATTTTTTATTGAAATCAATCGAAAAAAAGCCTCTGATTTAGGGATTGATATCACCAATTTGGGCGATACATTACAAGCAATGTTGGATGGTAAAAAGATTGGTTCCATTAACGTGGATGATCATTCTTACGATGTTAAATTGATATCGCGTAAAAATTCTATGAAGAGTCCTAGTGATTTAGAAAATATTTTCTTAAAGACTAAAGACAATCGATATGTTCCTTTATCGGTTATTGCGCGTTTACATGAAAAAGCTATCGCCCCCCAATTAAAACGGGAAAAACGCATGAGTGCTGTTATTTTAAGCGCAAATCTTGCTCCAGATATCGCTTTAGGGGAAGCTTACCAAACTGTACAGAAAATTGCTTCTCCTTTGTTATCGAAAGGAACCTATTTGGTTCCCTTAGGGGAAGCCGAAACGCTTAATGAAACATCTTCCAATTTTATGATTGTTTTTGGTATTGCCTTTTTGATTATTTTATTGATTTTGGCTGCTCAGTTTGAAAGCTTTATTTCAGGATTCATTATCATGGCCACTGTCCCATTAGGGATTGGTTGCGCTGTAATTGCTATGCTATTAAGCGGTGTGAGTCTTAATATTTACAGCCAAATTGGATTAATTTTGTTAATTGGTGTTATGGCAAAAAATGGTATTCTCATTGTTGAATTTGCAGATCAATTACGCGATCAGGGAAGAAGCGTGCGTGAAGCCGTAGAAGAAGCAGCAAACATTCGCCTTCGTCCAGTTTGTATGACAATGATTTGTGCCATTTTAGGAGGTATTCCTTTGGTTTTAGCCAAAGGTGCTGGCGCAGAAGCTCGTATAGCTTTAGGTTGGGTTATCGTTGGTGGCTTAGGTTTAGCAACTATTTTTACGCTTTATGTCACACCGGTTGCGTATCTTTTTTTGGGGCGTTTTATAAGACCAAAAGCAGAAGAAGATTTACGTTTAATAAAAGAACTCAATCAAGTTAAATGATGTATCTGGTAGAAAAGATTTGAAAGTTTATTCTTGTAAAAATATCATTTTCGGATCTTATCCTTTTATTTTGTATATTCCTTCATTTTGATGTGAGCAGTGAAAATAGCGAGCAATAAAGGAGACGCTTTCTGCTTTGTTATTGTTTAGGCATAGATTTCATTATCAATAACCATATAGGATAAGCTTATGGGAGATAGCTTTTCGATTCGAAATGAAAAGGCTTTTGAAGCCACATTAAAAGCTTTACGAAACCATGCTGCAAAGGATGGGGTCTATGATATTCGTCGGCATTTTGTAGAAGATGAACAGCGTTTTTCCCATTTTTCCCTCAGACTTGATGATCTTCTTTTCGATTTTTCAAAATGTGGCGTGACATTTAAAACATTGCAACTTCTAGATGATTTAGCTGTCGCAGCAGATGTGTTAGGCCGGCGTGATGCAATGTTTTCTGGTAAGGCGATTAATACAACTGAAAAACGCTCAGTTCTTCATGTTGCATTACGTTTACCTGCGGATGAAATTTTCATGTTGGATGGTCATAATCTTATTCGCGATATTCAAGACGTCCTTGAAGATATGGAAAGATTTTCTGAAAAGGTGCGTGATGGCAGCTATAAGGGAAACAGTGGCGAGAGAATAAGTGATATTGTCAATATTGGTATTGGTGGTTCTGATCTTGGTCCTGCAATGGTCACATATGCTTTAAAACCTTATCATGATGGTCCACAGTGTCATTTTGTTTCGAATGCTGACAGTGCTCATATTTCTGATACTCTCTCTATTTTGAATCCAGCAACAACGCTGTTTGTCATTGCTTCTAAAACTTTTACAACGGCTGAAACAATGGTAAATGCTCAAGTTGCACGTCAGTGGATTTGTTCACATTTAGGAGAAGAAGCCGTTTGTACGCATTTTGTTGCTGTTTCAAGTGCGCTTGATAAAGTAGCAGAATTTGGCATAGATTCCACAAGAGTTTTTAAATTTTGGAATTGGGTTGGAGGACGTTATTCAATTTGGTCAGCCATTGGACTTGTTGTTATGTGTGCAATAGGTGGTGGAAATTTTCGCCAATTTCTCAATGGTGCTTTGCAAATGGACCAACATTTTAAAACTATGCCTTTGCATAAAAATATTCCTATTCGTTTTGCTCTTTTAGGATTCTGGCATCGTGTTATTTGTGGTTATTCATCACGTTCTATCATTCCTTATGCACAGCGTTTAATACATTTTCCAGCTTATTTACAACAGCTTGATATGGAATCAAATGGTAAGCAAGTCTCGCTGGATGGAAAACCATTAAGTTTTTCAAGTGGTCCAATTGTTTGGGGGGATTCAGGCACAAATAGTCAACATGCTTTTTTTCAGCTTCTTCATCAAGGAACAGATATTATTCCTGTAGAGTTTATTTTATTTATAAAAGGGCATGAGAAAAATTTACATTCTATGTATGAGATGTTGCTAGCAAACGGTTTAGCACAGTCAAAAGCATTGATGAAGGGGCGTAGTATTGAAGATACTCGGCATATCTTGATAAAAAATGGAGTTGATGAGGATGAAGCAAATCATTTAGCACTTCATAGAAGTTTTAAAGGAAACCGTCCTAGCATTACGCTAGTTCAAGATTTATTAACACCTTTTGCACTCGGTCGTCTTATTGCGCTTTATGAACACCGTACTTTTGTTGAAGGGATTTTAATGAATATTAATTCATTTGATCAATGGGGTGTTGAACTTGGTAAAGAATTAGCAAACGAGTTACTACCAATTCTTCGTGGAGAAAGTAAAGCGGATAATCGTGATAGTTCAACATTAGGGTTGCTAGCACATATTCAAGCAAGACGTGCAAAATAAATATAATTTTACAGTAGGTTTTGTACTAACTAAGCAAAAGTAGAATGAGAGAGAAATATGAGATAATTCTTCAATTTTACTATGCGTTCTCTTATTATCTGAACTGGATTTATGTAACAAAAAATCAAAAAAGTGCAAAAGTTGTAAAAATGAAAATTTATTCGCAAAAACGATAAAGAGCTTTGAAAGGTCTTTGAAGACCCTTTGAAAAATGGATTGGTACAAAACCTAGTGGCAAAATATACAAATGTAGTTTGACAGTAGTTTTTATACTAAGTGGGAAGAGGTGGGATTAGGTAGGAATACGTGGTAATTTGTTGTTTTTATGGTTATTTTTTACCATTAAATGCGCGTTTTGTCAAAATAGATTTTGACACCTAAAATTGCAAAAAATGGTAAAAAAGAGCGAAAATTAGAATTTAGGGGTGAAAATGAAAGAAGGCTTTGAAAGGTCTTTGAAAACCCTGTGAGAAATTTTGAAAAGTCTGTGAAAGCCCAGAAAACCGCCTTTGAAGACTCTGTGAAAAAAATTCTGTAAATCGTGAAGCTCACTCCAAAATCAGCCAAAAATAACCAAAAAAGCAAAAAAGATTTCCATATATATGTGGAAATCTCTAAAAATCGAGTAAAAAATATTTTTTATCAATATGTTGTGTCAATTTTTTAATGTAAAAAGATTTCCACTTTCATTTTTCATATTAAAGGGGCATTAAGCCGTATTTTGTGTAGTTTCTAGATGTACTCTTTCAGCCTCTATTTGACGTTTTAAATGAATTTTAAGAAGAGGGAAAGTTGCTTCGACTTCTTCCATGTCGTTGATGTCTTGAACAAGCTCTTGCAGTTTTTTATAAAGTTCCGCCGCGAGTTCCGCTATATCTTCAGGGGGGAGTTTTATTTTAGCATCGCGATAGGTTGTATAAGCTATGCGACCAAGCTTTTTCATGAGACCAGTAGGGATAGTTTGTGGTTTAAAACCAGCTGCTTTCGCTTTTGCCATGTCACTAAACATTTCGCCTTCGCCAGTGAGAAGCCAATGAAAGTCTACGCCATAAATTTTATGATAGGCAATTACGATAGATGCTGGTGGTTCATTTACACCGAGCTCATAATTTGCGAGCGTACCTTTCGCTAAATCAAGAGTTTTTGCAAAAGCGCCGCGTTCTTCATTTCCAAGCATTTTTCTTATGTCACGTAGGCGTTTTGCCAATGGTGTTTTGGGTTCTGAATCGGGACGTGCCAAAAAAATACCTCATAAATTCATTTTTTATGTTTACAAAGCATAAAAAATGAATTAACTACATATTACCGCCCGATATAGAGGGCAGATATTTTACCATTAACCCCACAAAAAACGGATGGTTTGAGCATCCGTTTGAA